>NZ_JBHFJB010000025.1:0-13742 GCF_057334555.1 Pseudomonas sp. AGC41 | reverse complement strand
AAGACGGCGGCGCGGTTCTTTTGCGTACGCAGCCGTGCGAACCTGTCATCACCGCGCTTCGCAACACCCACCGCCACTCGCCACGGCAGCATTTCCCTGGTTTGCCAGCCGCCATCGACGCAGTGGCAATGGCGCAGGACCAACGGTTGAAGGATCCGGACACCTACGTCTTCGATGCAAATTTCCTCGCTCAGCAGTTGCAAAGTCTTATACCGCGCGAGCGAAGCTGAATGCGCTTGGCCGGGCAAAACCCCGCGCATTGGCTATACCTGTAGTTCCGCCCCCCGTCGGGTGTGGCTTACAGGAGTAACAGCATGAAGTTCGCCTCCATGATCGGCACCGTTTGCATTGCCTCGCTCGCGCTCGCTGGCTGCTCCAGCAAAGTCACTCAGCCGGACGAGTATTCCGGGTTCCTGGGGGACTACAGCCGGCTCAAGGAAGAAAAATCGCCGTCGGGGGCCGAGGTGATGCGCTGGGTCGATCCGAAGATCGATCTGGCGAAGTACTCCAGCATCTATATCGAACCGACCCAGCTGTACCCCAAGCCGCAAGCGACGGTGAAGATCCCGTCGGCAACATTGGCCGGTATCACCAGCTACTACGACCAGGCGCTCAAGCGTGAAGCCGGTAAGTCCCTGCCGCTGGCGACCAGCCCTGGCCCGGGTGTCCTGGTGGTGCGGGCGGCGATCACCGCGGTCAGCAGCAAGACCGAGGGCCTGAAACCCTACGAAGTGATTCCGATTGCCCTGGTGGCCGCCGCGGTCAGTACCGCCAGCGGCATTCGCGACCAGGAGACCACGTTGGGCACCGAAGCGGTGTTTCTCGACGGTGGCAATAACGCGGTGGTTGCCCAAGTGGTGCGCAAGGGCACGGGTAAGCCGTTGTCGAACGAGTCCCAGGTCATGAAACCCGATGACGTCAAAGGCGTCATCGATGGCTGGGCGGCGGATCTGCATCAATCCTATCTACAGCTCAAGGCTAAATAGCGGGTCCGTGACTCGTGACTTTTTGCATGCAGGCATAGGTCGGAGCACCATTTCATGGTTAACTCCGGCCTCACCATTTTCAAACCTGTCAGAAGGAATCCGTTCATGGCTCAAGTCACCCTCAAAGGCAACCCTGTCCAAGTCAACGGCCAATTGCCCCAAGTCGGTTCCAAGGCGCCAGCCTTTTCCCTGGTTGCCGGCAATCTGTCGGACGTTTCCCTGAACGACTTCGCCGGCAAGCGCAAAGTGCTGAACATTTTCCCCAGCGTCGACACGCCGACCTGCGCCACTTCCGTGCGCAAGTTCAACGCCCAGGCCAACGATCTGAACAACACCGTAGTGCTGTGCATCTCCGCCGACCTGCCGTTCGCCCAGGCCCGTTTCTGTGGTGCCGAAGGCCTGGAAAACGTGCAGAACCTGTCGACCCTGCGCGGTGCCGAGTTCATTGAGAACTACGGCGTTGCCATTGCCGATGGCCCGCTCAAAGGCCTGACCGCCCGTGCCGTGGTCGTGCTGGATGAAAACGACACCGTGCTGCACAGCGAACTGGTCAAGGAAATCGCTGAAGAGCCGAACTACGACGCTGCGCTCGCTGCTCTGAAATAAGGGCTTTGAAATAACTGCTCTGAAATAAAGTATTTATTACAATTGTTAACGGCCTGGCCTGACCAGGCCGTTTTCATTTGTGTTTTCAAGGCTTTAGCTGACCAGACAGAATGTAAGCCCAAGGTAAATTGCCGGTAAAGGCGCTTTGCTAAATATCCGCCAGTGCTTATCGTTCAGCCTCCTGTAAAAGAAGCTCACGCGCCCAATGGTTGACCACTCCATGCAATCCTCTGTTTCCCGCAAATCCCGTCGCTGGCTGTTCGGCCTGTTTGTCGTACTGGTCATCGCGTTGCTGACCTGGAAGTTCTGGCCCGCCAGTACCGAGCCGAAAAACGGCGCAGAGCAGAAAGCCGCGGCTGGACACGCGGGACGCTCGGGTGGCATGCGGCCAGGGTTTGGCGGTGCGACGGGGCCGATTCCGGTTCGGGTGGCACCAGCGGTCACCGGGGATTTTCCCCTGTATTACAAGGCGCTGGGCACCGTCACCGCGCTCAATACGATCAACGTGCGCAGCCGGGTCGGTGGCGAGTTGGTGAAGATCGCCTTTGAGGAAGGGCAGATGGTCAAGGCCGGCGACCTGTTGGCAGAAATTGATCCGCGTCCGTACCAGAACGCCTTGCTCCAGGCCGAAGGCACGCTGCTGCAAAACCAGGCCCAACTGAAAAATGCCCAGGTCGACCTGGAACGCTATCGCGGCCTGTACGCCGAAGACAGTATCGCCAAGCAGACCCTCGATACCGCCGCCGCGCTGGTGGGCCAGTACCAGGGGACGGTCAAGACCAACCAGGCGGCGGTCAACGACGCCAAGCTCAACCTGGAATTCACCAGGATCCGCGCGCCGATCAGTGGCCGCGTAGGTCTGCGTCAGCTGGACATCGGCAACCTGGTGGCCGCCAACGACACCACGGCCCTGGCCGTCATCACCCAGACCCAGCCCATCAGCGTCGTGTTCACCCTGCCGGAGAACAACCTCGAAACCGTGCTCGCCCGCTATCGCAGCGGAGCGAAACTACCGGTCGAGGCCTGGGACCGTGGCGATGTGAAACTCCAGGCCAGCGGTGTGCTGCAGAGCCTGGACAACCAGATCGATGTCACCACCGGCACCTTGAAATTCAAGGCTCGCTACGAAAACCGCGACCAGTCGCTGTTTCCCAACCAGTTCGTCAACGTGCGCCTGCTGGCCGACACCCTCAAGGGCGTGGTCCTGGCGCCGACCGCAGCCATCCAGTTCGGCACCAACGGCACCTTCGTCTACGCCCTCGATGGCGACAAGAAGGTCACCATCAGGAAGCTCAAGATCGGTGCCAGCGATGGCGAAAAAACCATTGTCACCGAGGGCCTTGCCGCCGGCGACAGGGTGGTGCTCGAAGGCACCGACCGCTTGAAGGAGGGCAGCGAGGTGGAAGTGGTCAATGACAGCCAGGAGGTGCCGACCACGCCGACCGAACACCTGCAAGGCAAGACGGCCGCGGCCCCAACTGAGCCGGCCGTGGCCGATAAGGCGAAAAAGGGCGGCGCATGAATCTTTCGCGGCTGTTCATCCTTCGCCCGGTCGCCACCACGCTGAGCATGCTGGCGATTGTCCTGGCCGGCCTGATTGCCTACCGGCTGCTGCCGGTGTCGGCATTGCCCCAGGTCGACTACCCGACCATCCGCGTGATGACGCTGTATCCGGGCGCCAGTCCCGACGTCATGACCAGCGCGGTGACCGCGCCCCTGGAGCGGCAGTTCGGGCAGATGCCGGGCCTCACCCAAATGGCTTCCACCAGTTCCGGCGGAGCATCGGTGATCACCCTGCGTTTCAATCTGGACATCAACATGGATGTCGCCGAGCAGCAGGTGCAGGCCGCGATCAACGCCGCGACCAATCTGTTGCCTACCGATCTACCGGCGCCGCCGGTGTACAACAAGGTCAACCCCGCGGACACCCCGGTGCTGACTCTGGCGATCACTTCCAAGACCATGCTGCTGCCCAAGCTCAATGACCTGGTGGACACGCGCATGGCGCAGAAGATCGCTCAGATCAGCGGCGTCGGCATGGTGACCATCGCCGGCGGCCAGCGCCAGGCCGTGCGGATCAAGGTCAACCCGGAGGCACTCGCGGCCGCCGGGCTGAACCTGGCCGATGTGCGGACCCTGATCGGCGCTTCCAACGTCAACCAGCCCAAGGGCAACTTCGACGGCCCGACTCGGGTCTCGATGCTCGATGCCAACGATCAGCTGACCTCGCCCAAGGACTACGCCGAACTGATCCTGGCCTACGCCAACGGCGCGCCGTTGCGGCTCAAGGACGTGGCACAGATCGTCGACGGCGCGGAGAACGAACGCCTCGCCGCCTGGGCCAACGAAAACCAGGCCGTGCTGCTGAACATCCAGCGCCAGCCCGGGGCCAACGTCATCGAGGTGGTGGACCGGATCAAGGCGCTGCTGCCGAGCATCACCGATAACCTGCCGGCCGGCCTCGAAGTGACCGTGCTGACCGACCGCACCCAGACCATCCGCGCCTCCGTCACCGATGTGCAGCACGAACTGCTGATCGCCATTGCCCTGGTGGTGATGGTGACGTTCCTGTTCCTGCGCCGCGTCAGCGCCACGATCATTCCGTCGGTGGCCGTGCCGCTGTCGCTGATCGGTACATTTGGCGTGATGTACCTGGCCGGGTTTTCCATCAACAACCTGACCTTGATGGCGCTGACCATCGCCACCGGTTTTGTGGTGGACGATGCCATCGTCATGTTGGAGAACGTTGCGCGCTTCATCGAGGAGGGCGACAGCCCGATGCAAGCCGCGCTGAAGGGCGCCAGGCAGATCGGTTTCACCCTGATTTCCCTGACGCTGTCGTTGATTGCGGTGCTGATTCCGCTGTTGTTCATGGCGGACGTGGTCGGGCGATTGTTCCGCGAGTTCGCCATCACCCTGGCGGTGGCGATCCTGATCTCGCTGGTGGTGTCCCTGACCCTGACGCCGATGATGTGCGCCCGCTTGCTCAAGCGTGAGCCCAAGGAACAGGAGCAGGGCCGCTTCTACCGGGCCAGCGGCGCCTGGATCGATTGGTTGATTGCCGCCTACGGACGCAAGTTGCAATGGGTGCTCAAGCATCAGCCACTGACCCTGCTGGTGGCGGTGGGCAGCCTGGTGCTGACGGTGGTGTTGTACCTGGCCGTGCCCAAGGGCTTTTTCCCGGTGCAGGACACGGGCGTGATTCAGGGCATTTCCGAAGCGCCGCAGTCGATTTCCTTCGCCGCCATGAGCGAGCGCCAGCAGCAGCTGGCCAAGGTCATCCTCGCCGACCCGGCGGTGCAGAGCCTGTCCTCTTACATCGGTGTCGACGGCGACAATGCCACGCTCAACAGCGGGCGTCTGCTGATCAACCTCAAGCCTCACAGCGAGCGGGACGACAGCGCCAGCGCGATCATCACCCGCCTGCAACCGCAACTCGACCGGCTGGTGGGCATTCGCCTGTTCATGCAGCCGGTGCAAGACCTGACCATCGAAGACCGGGTCAGCCGCACCCAATACCAGTTCAGCCTGTCGTCGCCGGACGCCGAGTTGCTCAGCCTGTGGAGCGGTCGCCTGGTCGAGGCCCTGGCCCAGCAGCCGGAACTGACTGATGTCGCCAGTGACCTGCAGGACAAGGGCTTGCAGGTCTACCTGGTCATCGACCGCGATGCCGCGTCACGCCTGGGCGTGTCGGTGTCGAACATCACCGATGCGCTGTACGACGCTTTCGGCCAGCGGCAGATCTCCACCATCTATACCCAGGCCAGTCAGTACCGTGTGGTGCTTCAGGCCCAGGCCGGGGAAAGGATCGGACCGCAGGCCCTGGACCAGATCCACGTCAAGACCACTGATGGCGGGCAGGTCCGCCTGTCGAGCCTGGCCCGTGTCGAAGAGCGTCAGGCACAACTGGCAATCGCCCACATCGGCCAGTTCCCGGCAGTGATGATGTCGTTCAACCTGGCGCCGGGCGTGGCCCTCGGGCACGCGGTGGAGGTGATCGAAAAGGTCCAGCAGGACATCGGCATGCCAGTGGGCGTGCAGACCGAGTTCCAGGGCGCGGCGCAGGCGTTCCAGGCATCGCTGTCGAGCACTTTGCTGCTGATCCTGGCTGCGGTGGTGACCATGTACATCGTGCTGGGGGTCTTGTACGAAAGTTACATCCATCCGATCACCATCCTGTCCACCTTGCCCTCGGCGGCCATCGGCGCTTTGCTGGCGTTGATCCTCACCGGCAATGACCTGGGCATGATCGCGATCATCGGCATTATCCTGCTGATCGGCATCGTCAAGAAAAACGCGATCATGATGATCGACTTCGCCCTGGACGCCGAACGCAACCAGGGTCTGGATCCGCAGACGGCGATCTATCAGGCCGCGTTGCTGCGCTTCCGGCCAATTCTGATGACCACGCTGGCGGCGCTGTTTGGCGCGGTGCCCCTGATGCTCGCCACCGGCTCCGGCGCCGAGTTGCGCCAACCGTTGGGCCTGGTGATGGTGGGCGGGTTGCTGGTGAGCCAGGTGTTGACCTTGTTCACCACCCCGGTGATCTACCTGTACTTCGATCGTCTGGGCCGTCGGTTTGTCCGGCCTGAAGGGAAAGAGGTGCGGGTATGACGTCCGGACTCCGCGGGTGCCTTCCGTGGGGGGGAGCTTGCTCCCGCTGGGTCGCGCAGCGGCCCCTTTTGTGAGCGCTGCGCACTCAAGCGGGAGCAAGCTCCCTCGCCACAAGAGCCTGTTCGTTGAAAGCTGGAGCGGCGACCAGTGAACCTCTCCGGCCCTTTCATCCGCCGCCCCGTGGCGACGATGCTGCTGAGCTTCGCCATCATGTTGCTCGGCGGTGTGTGCTTTGGCTTGCTGCCGGTGTCGCCGTTGCCGCAGATGGATTTCCCGGTGATCGTGGTCCAGGCCAACCTGCCGGGGGCGAGTCCCGAGGTGATGGCTTCCACCGTGGCGACGCCGCTGGAGCGTTCCTTCGGTGCGATCGCCGGGGTCAACACCATGAGCAGTCGGTCCAGCCAGGGCTCGACCCGGGTGATCCTGCAATTCGACCTGGACCGCGACATCAACGGTGCGGCGCGGGAGGTGCAGGCAGCCATCAATGCCTCGCGCAACCTGCTGCCCAGCGGGATGCGCAGCATGCCGACCTACAAGAAGGTCAACCCGTCCCAGGCGCCGATCATGGTGCTGTCGCTGACCTCGGATGTGCTGGAGAAAGGCCAGCTCTACGACCTGGCCTCGACCATCCTGTCCCAGAGCCTGTCCCAGGTGTCGGGCGTGGGCGAGGTGCAGATCGGCGGCAGTTCGCTGCCGGCGGTGCGCATCGAACTGGAGCCGCAATTGCTCAACCAGTACGGCGTGGCGCTGGACGATGTGCGAACGGCGATTGCCAACAGCAACGTGCGCCGGCCGAAGGGCTCGGTCGAGGACGACCAGCGGATGTGGCAAGTCCAGGCCAACGACCAACTGGAAAAGGCCAAGGATTACGAAACACTGATCATCCGCTACCAGGATGGCTCGGTGTTGCGGCTCAAGGACGTGGCCAAGGTCAGCGACGGCGTCGAGGATCGCTACAACAGCGGTTTCTTCAACGACGATGCCGCCGTGTTGCTGGTGATCAATCGCCAGGCCGGTGCCAACATCATCGAGACCGTGAACGAGATCAAGGCCCAGTTGCCGGTCTTGCAGGCCGTGTTGCCCGCCAGCGTCAAGCTGAACCTGGCGATGGATCGCTCGCCGGTGATCAAGGCGACCCTGCACGAAGCGGAAATGACCTTGCTGATCGCCGTCGCCCTGGTGGTACTGGTGGTGTTCCTGTTTCTCGGCAATTTTCGCGCTTCGCTGATCCCGACCCTGGCGGTGCCGGTGTCGCTGGTGGGCACGTTCGCGGTGATGTATCTGTACGGTTTCTCGCTGAACAATCTGTCGTTGATGGCGTTGATCCTCGCCACCGGGCTGGTGGTGGACGATGCCATCGTGGTGCTGGAAAACATCTCCCGGCACATCGATCAGGGCGTGCCGCCGCTGAAGGCCGCGTACCTGGGAGCGGAGGAGGTAGGCTTCACGTTGCTCTCTATGAACGCCTCGCTGGTGGCGGTGTTCCTGTCGATCCTGTTCATGGGCGGGATCGTCGAGAGCCTGTTCCGGGAGTTTTCCATCACCCTGGCGGCGGCCATCGTCGTCTCGCTTATCGTGTCCCTGACGCTCACGCCGATGCTCTGTGCGCGCTGGCTCAAGCCTCACGTGCCAGGGCAGGAGAACCGTTTGCAGCGTTGGAGCCAGGGCGCCAACGAAAGCATGGTCCGTGGCTATGCACGCACGCTGGACTGGGTATTGCGCCATCGGCGCCTGACCTTGCTCAGTCTGCTGGTGACCATCGGCGTGAACATCGCGTTGTATGTAGTGGTGCCGAAAACCTTCATGCCCCAGCAGGACACTGGCCAGTTGATCGGCTTCGTGCGCGGTGACGACGGGCTGTCGTTCAACGTGATGCAACCGAAGATGGAAATGTTCCGTCGCGCGGTGCTCAAGGACGAGGCCGTCCAGAGCGTGGCCGGTTTTATCGGCGGCAACAACGGCACCAACAACGCCTTCATGCTGGTGCGTCTCAAGCCGATCAACGAGCGCCGGATTTCCGCGCAGAAAGTCATCGAGCGCCTGCGCAAGGAGATGCCCAAGGTGCCCGGCGGCCAGTTGATGCTGATGGCCGACCAGGACCTGCAGTTCGGTGGCGGCCGCGAGCAGACCACCTCGCAATATTCCTACATTCTGCAGAGCGCCGACCTGGCGTCGCTGCGCGAGTGGTACCCAAAGGTCGTCGCCGCGTTCCGCGCCTTGCCGGAGCTTACCGCCATCGATGCCCGTGACGGTGGCGGGGCACAGCAGGTAACGCTGATTGTGGACCGCGACCAGGCCAAGCGCCTGGGCATCGACATGGACATGGTCACATCGGTGTTGAACAACGCCTACAGCCAGCGGCAGATATCAACCATCTACGACAGCCTCAACCAGTACCAGGTGGTCATGGAGGTCAATCCCAAATACGCCCAGGACCCCAACACCCTCGAACAGGTCCAGGTGATTACCGCCGATGGCGCACGGGTCCCGCTGTCCGCGATTGCCCATTACGAGAACAGCCTGGAAGACGACCGGGTCAGTCATGAAGGCCAATTCGCTTCGGAGGGCATCTCCTTCGACATGGCCGAAGGCGTGACCGTGGAGCAGGGCACGGCCGCCATCGAACGGGCGATTGCCAAGCTGGGGATGCCCGAAGACGTCATCGCGAAAATGGCCGGGACCGCCGACGCTTTCGCCGCCACCCAGAAAAGCCAGCCGTTCATGGTGCTCGGCGCGCTGCTGGCGGTGTATCTGGTCCTGGGCGTGCTGTATGAAAGCTACATCCACCCGTTGACCATCCTGTCGACGTTGCCGTCGGCCGGCGTTGGCGCGTTGCTGTCGATCTACGTGCTGGGCAGCGAGTTCAGCCTGATCTCGCTGCTGGGGCTGTTCCTGCTGATTGGCGTGGTGAAGAAAAACGCGATCCTGATGATCGACCTCGCGCTGCAACTGGAGCGCGCCGGCCAGACGCCGTTGGAGTCGATTCGCAGCGCCTGCCTGTTGCGCTTGCGGCCGATCCTGATGACGACGGTGGCGGCGATCCTCGGTGCCTTGCCGCTGTTGCTCGGCGGTGCCGAAGGTTCGGAGATGCGCCAGCCGCTGGGCCTGACCATCATCGGCGGCCTGGTGTTCAGCCAGGTCCTGACGCTCTACACCACGCCGGTGGTTTACCTTTATCTCGATAACCTGCGCCACCGCTTCAACCGCTGGCGTGGGGTGCGCACCGATGCTGCCCTGGAAACTCCGCTATGACCGACCATTCGCTTTTCAACCTTGCCGCACCGCTGGCAGCCGCCCGTGGCTCGCGGGTATTGAGCCTGGCGCTGTGCGTGGCGCTGCTCAGTGCCTGCGCGATCGGCCCGGATTACCAGCGCCCGGCGGCCGCTGCGCCGGTGCAGTACAAGGAAGCCCAAGGGTGGCGCCAGGCCAACCCCAGCGACGCCTTGGCCCGGGGCGCCTGGTGGGAGCTGTACAGCGATGCCCGGCTGAATGAACTGGTGGCAAAGCTCAACGCATCCAACCAGACCGTGGCCCAGGCCGAAGCCCAGTATCGTCAGGCCCAGGCGTTGGCGCGCAGTGCGCGGGGCGCTTTTTTCCCAACGGTCGACCTGACCGTTGGCAAGAACCGCTCCAGCCAAGGCACCGGCAGCAGCAGTTCGAGCCTGAGCAGTTCTTCCAGCGGCATTCGCGACACCTACAGCGCCCAGGCCGGGGTGAGCTGGGAAGCGGATGTCTGGGGCAAGTTGCGCCGCACCCTGGAAGCCGATGAAGCCAGCGCGCAAGCCAGCTTTGCCGACCTGGCGGCGATGCGCCTGAGCCAGCAGTCGGAGCTGGTACAGAACTACTTGCAGTTGCGGGTCATCGACCAACAGAAGCGCTTGTTGCAGACCACGGTCGATAACTACCAGCGCTCATTAAAAATGACCGAAAACCAGTACCGCGCCGGGGTCTCAGGCAAGGACGCGGTGGCCCAGGCGCAGAACCAGCTCAAGACCACCCAGGGCGACCTGATCGACCTGATCTGGCAGCGGGCCCAGTTCGAAAACGCCATCGCCGTGCTGATCGGCCTGCCTCCCGCCGAATTCAGCCTGGCCGAAACCGAGGACGTCCCGGCGCTGCCGCAGGTCCCGGTGGCGCTGCCCTCGCAGTTGCTCGAACGGCGTCCGGACATCGCGTCGGCCGAGCGCTCGGTGATGGCCGCCAATGCCAACATCGGCGTGGCGAAGGCGGCCTATTATCCGGACCTGACCTTGAGCCTGAGCGGCGGCTATAGCAGCAGTACCTACGATAACTGGGTGAGTGTACCGAACCGCTTCTGGTCGGTCGGGCCACAGCTGGCGATGACGCTGTTCGACGGCGGCCAGCGTTCGGCGGAAGTCGACCGCAGCGTCGCGGCCTACGACCAGACCGTGGCGACCTATCGGCAGACCGTGCTCGACGGTTTTCGCGAAGTCGAGAACTATATGATCCAGCTCAAGGTGCTCGAAGACGAAGCCCGCGTGCGCCAGGAAGCCCTCGACGCCGCCCGCGAGTCCTTGCGCCTGACCCAGAACCAGTACCGGGCCGGCTTGATCGGCTACCTCGACGTGGTGACCGTCCAGGCCACCGCCCTGAGCAACGAACGCAGCGTGCTGAGCCTGCAACAGAGCCGCTTGATCGCCAGCGTGCAACTGATCGCGGCGCTGGGCGGCGGGTGGGATGGGCAGTTGCAGGTGAGCGACAAACCATAATCGCGCCAAGTTTTTCGTGGCGAGGGAGCTTGCTCCCGCTGGGCTGCGCAGCGGCCCCTGGATCTGCCACCTCGGTGTGTCAGTCAGCCAGCGTTCAGCTTTTTGGGGCCGCTGCGCAGCCCAGCGGGAGCAAGCTCCCTCGCCACGGGATTCGCAGGCCTTCAGTCCCGCTTTTGGCCGATGCGCTGCCTACGTCCCTTGATGATGGCTTGGTATAGTTCAGGCCTCTTTTCAGCCGGTAAAGGATCACTGCCATGTCGCAATACCAAGCATTCAACGTCGAACTTGCAGACAAAATCGCCCATGTGCAGATCAATCGCCCGGACAAGATCAATGCCATGAACGCCGCGTTCTGGAGTGAGATCATCGAGATCTTCCAGTGGATCGATGATACCGACGAAGTGCGGGTGGTGGTCCTGAGCGGTGCCGGCAAGCATTTTTCGTCGGGCATCGACCTGATGATGCTGGCCGGAGTGGCGAACGAACTGGGCAAGGACGTCGGCCGCAACGCCCGTGTGCTACGGCGCAAGATCCTGCAACTGCAGGCCTCGTTCAACGCCGTGGACAATTGCCGCAAACCGGTTCTCGCGGCGATCCAGGGTTATTGCCTGGGCGGTGCCATTGACCTGATTTCTACCTGCGACATGCGCTACGCGGCCGAGGATGCGCAGTTCTCCATCAAGGAAATCGACATCGGCATGGCGGCCGATGTTGGCACATTGCAACGCTTGCCCCGGATCATCGGGGACGGCATGCTGCGTGAACTGGCTTATACGGGGCGTACTTTTGGTGCCGACGAAGCGCGCAGCATTGGCCTGGTCAATCGTGTCTACAGCGATAGCGCCAGCCTGCTTGACGGGGTAATGGGCATTGCCCGGGAAATCGCCGCCAAGTCGCCGATCGCCATAGCCGGCACCAAGGAAATGATCGGCTACATGCGTGACCACGGCATCGACGACGGGCTGGAATACGTCGCCACGTGGAATGCCGCCATGTTGCAATCCAACGATTTGCGCGTGGCCATGGCCGCCCATATGAGCAAACAGAAACCCGAATTTCTGGATTGATCGATCATGATTTCACGCTGGACCACCGCAGTACTCGACACCGACCTCGCGGGCGGCTGGGCCGTGGCCCGCAGCCCGGAGGGCTTTCTCTACGACGACAACGGCGCATTGTTTCCCCGCGAGTGGCTCAAGCGCCAGGACCTGTCGATCCTCGCCGAGCACGGTATCGGCCATCTCGACGGCGAGCCGGTCTATCTGCTTGAACTGCACAGCTCGCTGGAGATTCCCGGCTGCCACTGGAAAGGCCTGCGGGCCTTCATGCTCGAGGACGACCACACGCTGTTCAAGGTGTTGGGTTATGCGGCGCAGATCGGCACCTGGGCTCGCGAACATCGCTTTTGTGGCAGTTGCGGCCAGCGCATGACCCAGGTGCCGCGAGAGCGGGCGATGTACTGCGAGGCCTGCGAGCTGCGGCATTACCCGCGAATCTCGCCGAGCATGATCGTACTGATTACCCGTGGCGATGAGGTCTTGCTGGCGCGTTCGCCGCGCTTTGTCACCGGTGTCTACAGCACCCTGGCCGGGTTTGCCGAGCCGGGCGAGTCGGCCGAGGATTGCCTGGTCCGGGAGGTACGCGAGGAGGTCAGCATCGAAGTGAAGAACATCCAGTACGTGGGCAGCCAGTGCTGGCCGTTTCCCCATTCGATGATGCTGGGTTTTCATGCCGAATATGCCGGCGGTGAGATCGTGCCCCAGGAAGACGAGATCGAGGACGCCCAATGGTTCAGCGTCCATGACCTGCCGCCGTTGCCGGCCTCGCGCTCCATCGCCCGCTACCTGATCGACCTGTACGTCGCCCGGCGTCTAGGCCACGCTGAACCAGTGCTGCCAGGCTAGGCGCACGGTCAGGCCCAGCACCACGGTGATGAACACCGGGCGGATGAACTTCGCGCCGCCGCTGATGGCGGTGCGCGCGCCGAAGAACGCGCCGACCATCACCGACAGGCCCATGCTCAGGCCGATGATCCAATCCACCTGGCCCGAAAAGATGAACACCGACAGCGCCGCGATGTTGCTGACGAAGTTCATGCTGCGGGCCACGCCGCTGGCCTTGACCAGGTCGATGGGGTAGAGCAGCAGGCTGCTGACGGTCCAGAACGCACCGGTGCCCGGGCCGGCCACGCCGTCGTAGAAACCCAAGGTGAAACCCTGGGATGACTGCCAGGTCTTCTTGATCGGTGCATTGCTGTCCAGCGGCGCCTTGGGCGTGCCGCCGAACAGCAGGTACAGGCCGCAGGCAAAGACAATCACCGGCAGCATCTTGTTCAGCCACTCGGCGGGCAGGTAATGAGCAACGACGGCGCCGACCAAGGCACCGACCAGCGTGCCGACGAGGGCGTGGGTCCATTGCCGTGGATGAAACAGCTTGCGCTTGTAAAAGGTAAAACTGGCCGTGGCCGAGCCGAAGGTCGAGCTGAGCTTGTTGGTGCCCAGCACCAGGTGCGGTGGCAGCCCGGCGGTCAGCAGCGCCGGCGTGGTCAGCAGCCCACCGCCGCCGGCGATGGCGTCGATGAAGCCGGCGATGAACGCGACGACGGCAAGGATAGCGAGGGTGGAGAGATCGACGCTGAGTTCAAAGGGCATGGAATGAGGCTTATTCGGCAGGGCGCAGCAAGGCTGCGGGAAAGGCCGCTATGTTACCCATAACGACGCCGGGCCGCGACTGCCTCAAATCGTGGCGAGGGAGCTTGCTCCCGCTGGGCTGCGCAGCGGCCCCAGATGGCCGGACGCGGTAGATC
>NZ_JBHFJB010000024.1:13956-18036 GCF_057334555.1 Pseudomonas sp. AGC41 | reverse complement strand
CCCGCTCACCCACACGGAACACTTCGTTCTCCTGAACCTGCTGGACATAGGCACGCATGCTGCCGTCATCTTCACGCACGGTGATTTCCACACCCTGGGTACGGGTCAGGCCTTCTTCAGTGGCGGATCCGATCAGGCCACCGGCCACTGCGCCGATCACGGCTGCCACGATGCTGCCACGACCACCGCCGATAGCGCTGCCGCCAACACCACCCACCACCGCACCGGCTGCGCCGCCGATCGGGGTCTTGGTGCCTTCGATCTTGACCGGGCGCAGGGACTCGATGGTACCCATGCGAATCGTCTGCACGCGACGCGCTTCGTCACGGGAGTAGGAGTCACCGGTCAGGCTTGACTGGCAGCCTGTGAGTAACATCGCCATCGTCGAAAAGGAAGCAACCAGCAAAACAGACTTGCGCATAGCATCAAACTCCAAAAGACAGTGATCCATTAAACTCCCCGACTTGATGCCTGTCACGACCTTGCCGGGGAAAAATTGTTTTCATTCAGGTGGGATACAGGCGCACCCGAAAAATTCATCCAACAGTAGCGCCAATTTCGAAAGTTCGCGTCATCGCCCCCGGGATTTTCCATGGATTACTTCATCATAGTCGCCACCACCGTCGCCGGCCTGTACTTTCACGGATGGCTTTACGTACGTATCAAACGCTGGATGGACCGCGACCTGGCCCTGTCGCTGGCGGGGCAGGATGAGCGGAAGAAAGACTACATGCTGCAACAATTGACCCTCGCCCGCGAACAAGGGATCAAGCGTCGGGACCTGCCGCACTGGCTCCAGGCCGCTGCGGCAGGTTACGCCGACGTCAGGGCGCCAGACGCTCGCGAATCCAGTCCGCGCCGTGCAGGCGATAGTTGAGGCGATCGTGCAGGCGGCTCGGACGGCCTTGCCAGAACTCGATGCGCTCGGGCAACAGGCGATAGCCGCCCCAATGCTCGGGGCAATGGGGTTGACTGTCGCTGAAGCGTTGCTCGGTGGCCTTGAGCAAGTCTTCCAGCTCACCGCGCCCAGCGATCACCCGACTCTGGGGTGAGGCCCAGGCACCAAGACGGCTGCCCAGCGGCCGTACCTGGTAATAAGCGTCCGACTCTTGCGGGGTGACCTTCACGACTTTGCCTTCGATGCGCACCTGGCGCTCCAGAGTCGGCCAGAAAAACGTCATGGCCGCGAACGGATTCACGGCCAGTTGCCGGCCCTTGGCGCTGTCGTAGTTGGTAAAGAACGTGAAGCCCTCGGCATCCAGCCCCTTGAGCAGCAGGATCCGGCAGTGAGGCCTGCCGTCGGCATCCACCGTCGCCAGGGTCATGGCATTGGCTTCTACCGGTGCCTGTTCGGTTTTCACCGCCTCGGCAAACCATTGATGAAACAACGCGAACGGCTCGGCCGGGGCCTGCGCCTCGGTCAAGCCATCACGGGTATAGTCACGGCGCATATCAGCCAGCGTTTGGGTCATGGCGCGTTCCTTGTGGTCAGCCAATCACTGTTTGGCGGTATCGGCGGCAGCGACTTTCTTGCCGTCGGCAGCGGCCTTGGCCGGCTCGGGCTTCTTCGCTGGCGTGGCCTTTTTGGCTGGGGTTTTCTTGGCCGGAGTCTTCGCGGCAGCTTTCGCAGGAGCCTTCTTGGCGGGTGCTTTCTTGGCAGCCGGAGCGGCAGCCTTTTTCGTCGCTGGGGCTGGGGCCGGCGCGGCGGGTTTCACGTCCTGGGCAGCGACCATGGTCACCGGTGCAGGGGCTGGCATGTTGTACTTGCTCAGCAATGCAACCATGGTGTTCGCTGGCGTGACCAGCAACTCGACGCGACGGTTCAAGGCCCGGCCTTCAACGCTGTCGTTGGCCGCACGCGGAGCCACCGAGCCCATGCCACGCAGCATCAGGCGATCACGCTGCAAACCGCTGAGACGGAAAATCGCCGCCACGGACTGGGCACGTTCCTGGCTGAGCTTCAGGTTGGCCGGCGCCGCGCCCGACGTATCGGCGTGACCAAGGATCAGCACGGCGGTTTTCGGATCGGCTTCAAGAATCTTGGCGACGCGAGTGAACGGACCGAGTG
This sequence comes from Pseudomonas sp. AGC41, assembly GCF_057334555.1. Taxonomy (NCBI): domain Bacteria; kingdom Pseudomonadati; phylum Pseudomonadota; class Gammaproteobacteria; order Pseudomonadales; family Pseudomonadaceae; genus Pseudomonas; species Pseudomonas sp. AGC41. Next base: position 15,968 of record NZ_JBHFJB010000024.1, on the reverse strand, counting down.
TCACCGGCAGCAACATGGCCGGACGATCAGGATTGAACGAACCGTCCGCGGGAGCGGTAACCACCAGCACGTTATCGCGACGTTCGAGTTCGAGCTTGCTGTCCTTGATCGCCGTACGCAGCTTCGGCTCATAGTCGTCGAGCCAGGCCTGGGTGACTTTCGGGTCGGGCATCGGCACCGCCTTGGCGGTCTCCTGTTCCTTGCCGCCGAACGGCCACCACCATTTGCCGTTGCTTTCGGCTTCGGCCTTGGCAACGGCTGGCGCCTTGGCTTCAGGTTTCAGCGGTTCTTTTTTGGCGACATCATCCGCGGCGGATTCATCCGAAGAGAATGGCCACCACCAGTGTGTGGCTCCCTCGGCCTTGGCCTGCGGTGCCTCGGCGGCGGGTTTCAAAGGAGCCGGCGGCGCCGCATCCTTGCTCGCGACCTTGTCGGACGAGCCGAACGGCCACCAGCCACCGCCGCCCTCGGCATCATTTTGTGGGTTTTGTGCGCAACCGGTAATAGCGAAGCACAGCGCCAGAGCGAGGGTTTTATTCGATGACATTGGATATCCACAAAATGATCAGGATGAAAAAACAGAGGCCATGTTCCGGCCGCATAAACAGTCGCTTGGAAACCGCAAAGGAGCTGAGGTTCCTGTACCCATTACCGATAACCGCTTTTTACAGACAAGCGGCAAGCACCCTCGCGAGATTCTGCGCGCGCGGGTCCATCAGGACGTAAGGTCCCAATGTGTTGGTCACAAAACCGAACGCAACGTCATGCTCGGGATCGGCAAAACCGATGGAGCCCCCTGCCCCAGGGTGACCAAACGCCCGCGGCCCGAGGCCGTAGGTCGCGTTGGGCACATCCGCCTGGTCGAGCATGCAACCCAGGCCGAAACGGGTCTGGGTCAATAAAGTCTTGTCCTCGCCGAAGCTGTGCTGGCGGGTCAGTTCGTCAAGCATTTCGCCTTCCAGCAGGCTGCCATCGAGCAGACCGGCGTAGAACCCGGCGATGCTCCGGGCATTGCCGTGGCCGTTGGCGGCCGGTTGCTGCATGCGGCGCCACTCGGGTTTGTTGGTGCTGGTCATGATCGATGGCGGGTTGGTGAAGGCCCGGGTGGTCATGGCCGAAGGTTCACGCATCGTCACCTGCAACAGGCGCTGTGCCGCCGCATCTCCGGCGTTGCCTTTGCCACGGGCGATATGCGCCACGCGATAAAATTCCTGGTCCGCCAGGCCGACATGGAAATCCAGGCCCAGCGGTCTGGCGACCCGAGCCACGATGGATTCACCCGGCCCTCGGCCATCGGCCCTGCGCAGCAACTCGCCGATCAACCAGCCGTAGGTGATCGCGGCATAACCGTGGCCTTCGCCAGGCGTCCACCAAGGCGTTTCAGCCGCCAGGGCATCGGTCATGGCCTGCCAGTCATAAAGTGCTTCAGGCGCCATCAACTCTCTCAGCGCCGGTAGCCCGGCCTGATGGCAGAGCAATTGACGCAGGGTGACGGACTCCTTGCCGGCGGCGGCGAACTCGGGCCAGTAGCGGGCGACCGGCGCATCGAGCTGCAGCTTGCCCTCGGCTACCAGTTGCAAGGCGGTGACGGCGGCGAATGTCTTGGTGCAGGAAAACAGATTGGCAATGGTGTCGCTGTGCCAGGCTTCATGACCATCCTTGTCGGCGGTGCCGGCCCAGATGTCGATGACGGTGCGGCCGCCCACCTGAACGCACAACGCCGCGCCGCGTTCCTGGGAATTGTCGAACAGCGCCGCGAACGCTTCACGCACGGCTTCGAACTGAAGCTCGTAATGACCTTGAATTTGCACCCGTAACTCCCTTGGAACAAAAGCTTTTTTGTCAATGGCCGGCATTGTTTCAGCGATTACGGCTTTTGGGAACCGCCGCAAGACGGCTGGTTGAACGCAGCCCCCCGTGGCGAGGGAGCTTGCTCCCGCTGGACTGCGTAGCAGGCGTTGGAAATTCGACGCGTTTGGCCTGATACACCACCGCGTCGGGTTTTGGGGCTG
>NZ_JBHFJB010000024.1:11131-13929 GCF_057334555.1 Pseudomonas sp. AGC41 | reverse complement strand
GGGCTGCTGCGCAGCCCAGCCCGAGCCCCCCCCCCCCCCACGCAAGCCTCCTCGCCAGACGGATTAGGAAATCTCCCGCCGAAACGGTGGCAGCGCGTTGAGGATCGCCTTGCCGTAGCGTTGGGTCACCAGCCGGCGATCGAGCAGAGTGATGGTGCCGCGGTCTTCCTCGGTACGCAGCAAGCGGCCACAGGCCTGGACCAGCTTCAGCGAGGCATCCGGCACGGAAATCTCCATGAACGGGTTGCCGCCACGGGCTTCGATCCATTCGGCCAACGCGGCTTCCACCGGATCGTCCGGCACCGAGAATGGAATCTTGGCGATCACCACGTGTTCGCAATAGGCCCCCGGCAAATCGACGCCTTCGGCAAAACTCGCCAGGCCGAACAGCACGCTGGAATCGCCGCCATCGACCCGGGCCTTGTGCTTGTTCAAGGTTTCCTGCTTCGACAGGTTGCCCTGGATGAATACCTGCTTGCGCCAGTCACGATCGAGGCCGTCAAAGACGTCCTGCATCTGTTTGCGCGAGGAAAACAGCACCAGGGTGCCGCGCGAACCTTCCACCAGCGCAGGCAGCTCACGAATGATCGCCGCAGTGTGAGCCGCAGCGTCCCGCGGATCGGCCTTGAGGTCCGGCACCCGCAGCACGCCGGCGTCGGCATGGTGGAAGGGGCTCGGGACCACGGCGGTCACGGCTTTTTTCGGCAGGCCGGCGCGCATGCGGAAACGCTCGAAAGTGCCCAGGGCCGTCAGCGTGGCGGAGGTTACCAGCGCGCCGTAGGCGACGTTCCACAGGTTGCGCCGCAGCATGTCCGCCGCCAGGATCGGGCTGGCATTGACCTCGATGTCAAACAGCGAACCGCTCTCGGCCAGCGTCAGCCAACGCGCCATCGGCGGGTTGTCTTCCGGGTCTTCGGTGGTGAACGCGGTCCACAGCTCCCAGTTCCCCTGGGAGCGGGACAGCAGGCTGCCGAACAATGGATACCACTCCTCGGCCTGGTTGCTGGCGATGCCGATATTGACCTCGCCATCCATGCCTTCCTTGAGCAGATCGGTCAGGCGCGTGAACAGGTCGGTCAGGCGCGCGAAGCCCTTCTTGAGTTCGATGCCCATCTCGCGCATATGCTCGGGAATCACCCCGCCGACAAACCGATGGCGGGGCCGCTCGCGGCCCTCGACATCTTCGCCGGGCTTGAAGTCGGCCACCTGCTCGCAAGCGGTGAACATGAACTGCTGGTTCGTCTTGATCTCCCGCGCCAGCTCCGGCACCTGCTCGATAAACTTGCCCAGGTCGCCGGGCAATGGATGTTGGGCGAGCAGTTTGGTGAGGTTCTTGGCGGTGGTTTCCAGCCAGTCGGCGGTGGAGCGCAGCCGGGTGTAATGGGCGAAATGGCCGATGGCCTTGTCCGGCAGGTGATGACCTTCGTCGAACACATAGATCGTGTCGCGCGGGTCTGGCAGCACGGCGCCGCCGCCCAGGGCCAGGTCGGCCAGGACCATGTCGTGGTTGGTGACGATCACGTCGACCTTACCCATGCCTTCGCGGGCCTTGTAGAAAGCGCACTGGCCGAAATTCGGGCAATGGCGATTGGTGCATTGGCTGTGGTCGGTGGTCAGGCGCGACCAGTCGGCATCTTCCAACGCGGTGGACCAGCTGTCGCGGTCGCCATCCCACTTATTGCCGGCCAGCTTTTCAATCATGCTGGTGAACAGCTTCTGGCTGGCCTCATCGACCTCGATCTTGAACCCCTCTTCCTCGAACAGCTGGGCCGTGGCCGTTTGCGCGTGGCCTTCCTGCAACAGCATGTCGAGTTTGGACAGGCACATGTAGCGCCCACGGCCCTTGGCCAGCGCGAAGCTGAAGTTCAGTCCGCTGTTGCGCATCAGGTCGGGAAGGTCCTTGTAGACGATCTGTTCCTGCAGGGCGACAGTGGCCGTGGCGATCACCAGGCGCTTGCCGGCGGCCTTGGCGGTGGGGATCGCCGCCAGGCTGTAGGCCACGGTCTTGCCGGTACCGGTGCCGGCCTCCACCGCGACGACGGCAGGCTCGCCGCTGCGCCGGCCTTCGTCGTCGGTGTCGATGTCACCCAGGACTTTTGCCACTTCGGCAATCATCAGGCGCTGGCCATATCGCGGCTTGAGGCTCTTGGCTTCGAGAAAACGCGAATAGGCGCCCTGGATCGTGGTTTTGAGTTCGGTGCTGATCATGAATGGTCGGGCGCAAAAAACGCTGGATAAATTTTCAGTGGTTCGGATCGGCGGCTATCATACCCCGCTAATTAATCCTGCGCAGAACGGAGTGACCCAATGACACCCTTTGCCCTCGTCTACACCCTGCATTTGCTGGCGGCCCTGGTCTGGGTTGGCGGTATGTTTTTCGCCTGGATGATCCTGCGACCCGCCGCAATCACGGCGCTTGAGGGCCCTGCCCGGCTCAAGTTGTGGGTAGAAGTGTTTCAGCGTTTTTTCGTCTGGGTCTGGGTGGCAGTGGTGCTTTTGCCGATCAGCGGCGTGGGCCTGATCCACATGCGCTTCGCCGGTTTCGAAACCGCGCCGCGTTATGTGCAGGTGATGATGGGGTTGTATGTGGTAATGGCGGCGTTGTTCATCCGTATCCAGGGCCTGCAGCTGCCGGCATTGCGTAACGCCGTGACGGCGCAGGACTGGCCGACGGGTGCGGCGGTGCTGGGGAAGATTCGCAGGCTGGTGGGGATCAATCTGTTGATCGGGATGCTGGTGGTGGCGATTGGCGCGGCTCGGCCGATGTTCTGAAAATATCATCGACCTCTGTGGGAGGG
>NZ_JBHFJB010000024.1:0-11083 GCF_057334555.1 Pseudomonas sp. AGC41 | reverse complement strand
CCCCCCCCCCCCCCCCCCCCCCCACCTCAGGACAGTTCGAGACAGCCTAGAACCGCTGCACCGTCACCGCACCCGCCGCGCCGGCAGGCCCTGGCTGGCCATCGGCACCGGGACGGCCGCTCTTGCCGCCGTCGGCGGTATAGACCAGGCAGCCCTTGGCCTTGCCTCCCGCGCCAGGCTTGCCACCAGGCCCGGCCGCGCCACCAGCGCCGCCATCTACCATTACCTTGATCTGTTCGTCGGGATAAGCGCGCGGCAGCTCCAGCCGGACCAGTGCGCCGGCCGCGCCCGGCTGACCGTCAGCGCCGTTGCTGCCGTCGGCGCCGCGACCAGCCGAACCCCAAGTGCAGCCCGGTGCCTGGCCGTTGGCGCCGTCGAGGCCCACATAACCTGGCGCGCCGGTACCGCCACGGGCATCCACCGACAACAGCGGCGCGTTCAACGCCTCGAAGCGCAGATTGAGGTTACGCCCCGGGCGCGCCGCCTTGGTATAGGTTCCCGGCGCGCCACGGGCAGTAATCTGGCTGCCTTCGGCCAGTTCGGCCTGGGTGACTTTCATGTCCAGGGCTTGTTGTGCCGGTACGATGGCGATCCTTGCCTCACGCCCCAAGTGCAATTGGCCGATCGACAGCTCAGTGACGTTCGAAGGCACCAGCAGCGTGCCGTAGTCGGCCACGTCCAATCGCTCCAGGGCAAGCGTGCTGGTGGTGTTGGGCAAACGCATCAACGAGTGGCTTTCCACCTGGACCACTTGAGCGCTGGCCCACGGGCATACGAGTAATGCGAGCAGACAGAGTTTACGCATGGGAAGCCTCGGGTGCGGTCGGGAGGGTTTGCAGGTGAAAGATGCCGAACAGCAGCACCCTGAGGCGATCACGACCAGGAGCGGGGCGACCACGAAAGCGAGCCCTGAACATTAGAAGTTCGAGCAGATGGATCGCCAGTAACGACACCCCGGCGAGATTGACCAACAGATGCAGCGGATGGACGAACGGCATGACCAGATTGACCAGCACCACCAGCCAGAACAGCAGGGTCAGCAAGCGCCCCAGCCCCCAAAACACCTTCATATGCCCCCCGTTCGAGAATTATTCTTTGCGCGCACAGTAACGGCTTGCGCGCAGGATATGCCAGAGGGCCCGGCAAATTTAATCCAGGCCCAGCGGACCGCCTTCCTGGCGATCCGACGGCTCTGGCCCGCTTGGGCGATGATGTCTAACGTTGGATATGCAATTCGACCCGACGGTTCTGGGCGCGCCCCTCATCGGTCTCGTTGTCGGCCACCGGTTGGCTTTCGCCCTTGCCTTCACTGGTGAGTTTTGCCGGGGCCACGCCCTGGGTCAGCAGATACTCCACCACGCTGCCGGCCCGACGTTCCGAGAGGTCCTGGTTATACGCCTCGGTACCGACACTGTCGGTGTGGCCCACCACGCGGATACTGGCGACGTTGGCGTGACTCAGTTTTGCCGTCAGCTCGTCGAGCTGGCTTCTGGCCGCGGCGGTGAGGTCGAACTTGTCAAAATCGAACAGCACCTTGCCAGCGTCGTTCAGGGTAATGACTTCGCTGGTGGGCATGTCCGGCTCGGCCGGTGGCGTGCTGGCCGGGTATTGTGGCAGCGGGCAGCCGTGGTGTTCGACGGGGGTATTGGCCGGTGTGTCGGGACAACGATCGCGACGATCGAACACGCCGTCGTCGTCTTCGTCGCCGTCCTGGGCGTAACAGATCAAACCACCGCCCAGCAGCCCCAACGCAGCGCCACCGGCGGCCCAACCGCTGCTTTGGATGGCTCCGAGGCCACCGCCAACAAGCCCGCCGACCAAGCTGCAGATCGGCCAGGTACGCTGATTGAGCGAGGCGCTACCATCACTGTGAGTGGCGCAACCGGACAGCAAGCTGCTTGCCAGCAGTAGCGGTAAGGCGGCCTTGATTAGAACGTTCATGGTGAATGCTCCTGTGTCACCGGCCCATACCGGTCACACAGGAGTAAAGACCCGCATCCGCGACTGTACAAGCCGCGGAGAACGAGGGGTTCAGCGGTTTATCTTGATTTCGGTGCGACGGTTCATTGCGCGACCATCGGCGGTTTTGTTATCCGCCACCGGTTGGCTTTCCCCGGCGCCGGCCACCGAGACGAAACTGGCGCGAGGCACGCCGCTTTCGACCAGATATTGAACCACCGAGTTGGCGCGTTTTTCCGACAGTTTCTGGTTATAGGCATCGCTGCCGACGCTGTCGGTGTGCCCGGTCACGCGCAGTTGCGCGGTGGAGGTTTCCTGTTTCAGCCGGGTCGCAATGGTGCTCAGCACTTCTTTGTCCGTCGGCGTGAGGGTGGCCTTGTTGAATTCGAAATGCACGTCGCGGACCACGATCGTTTCTTCCTGGACCATCACGGGCGCTTCAGCCACCGGTGTCGGTGCGGGCGCAGGTGGTGGGCAACCGTCAGCGTCGACCTGCACGCCCTTCGGCGTGCCCGGGCACTTGTCGCGGCTGTCCGGCACGCCATCGCCGTCTTCGTCGCCATCACCATGGGCCCAGCACCAGCCCGCCGCTACCGTACCGGCGACCAGCGCGCCCGGGCCGATCCAGGAACTGCTTTCGATGGCGCCCAATCCTGCGCCGACCACACCACCGGTGGCCGCACAGATCGGCCAGTCGGTTTTTTGCAAACCTGCGCAACCAGTCAACACACTGGTTAGCAGAACCAGGGGTAACGCTGTCCGAACTATGCTCATCGGTTTATCTCCTTGAAGGATCGGCTTCGCGCCGATTCAGGGGAGTAAAGACCCGACTCGGGTTCTGCGCCAGCGTGACGCAACCACAGCTTTGGCCGCGTGTTTACGGCGGATCGCGGCGTTTGAAGACAAACCGCTCTAGGCCCTTGCGTCCACGCGCGCTATCGTGGCGGTTCTGACTGAGGAACTTCGATGACCGTTGCCATTTCTTCGCGCACGCCCCAGCAGGCGCTGGCCGCCGTGCTTGACCGCTATGCCCCGCAAAAACTGCTGCTGATCGGCGCCGGCAGCTTCCCCGCGCTCGAGGCATTCCAACAGGCACATCCCGCCACCGAGGTGGTCCATGCCGCCCCCGGGCCGTTGCCGGCGGACCTGGCGGCGCGGCGTTTCGACCTGGCCCTGGCGCTCGATTGCCTGGAGCATTTGCCCAAGCGCGACGGTCTGAACCTGTTGGGCGGCATTCGCAACCTTAACGCCAGCCGGATCGCCGTGCTGGCCGACCTCAACGCGTGCGGTTGGCAGGAAACCGACTTCTTCTCCCTGGCCCTGCAGGCCAGCGAGCGCTTCCAGCGCGAAGATCAGGTGCTGACCCTGTTTACCTACGATCTGCTTGAATACAAGCAGGTCCCCGACTGGCTCAACTCACGTTTCTGGGCCAACCCGGAAAACTTTGGAAAATATTGGTGGTAGCCGTGGACACTAGCCTGCACACAACCATTTGCCCCTGCGGCAGCGGCAACCCGTTGGACGCCTGCTGCGGCCATTATCACGACGGTCATCCGGCGCCCTGCGCCGAAGCCTTGATGCGCTCGCGCTACAGCGCTTATGTGCTGGGCCTGGTGGATTATCTGGTGAGCACCACCCTGCCCGCCCAGCAGGAGGGCCTCGACCGCCAGGCCATCAGCGAATGGAGCGCCGGCAGCACCTGGCTGGGCTTGGAGGTGGAGAGCAGCGAGGTATTCGGCGGCCAGCCGGAACATGCCTTCGTCACTTTCACGGCACGCTGGCACGACGGTCAGGGCGAACACAGCCACCGCGAACAATCCTCGTTTGTGCAGAACGGCGGGCGCTGGTATTTCATGGACCCGACCGTGCCGGTCAAGACGGGACGCAACGACAGCTGCCCGTGCGGTAGCGGGCATAAGTTCAAGAAGTGCTGCGCCAGCTATTTCGCTCGTTGATTTTCGGAAACGTCCGACGCCCGCCCGCCGCCCTGTGGGGCTAGACTGGAATTAAACCAGAGGCACGGACATGACCCAGACATCTCGATTGCTGCGCATCACTTGCCTGCTGCTACTCGTCGGGCTAGGGGGTTGCGCGTCCTGGCGAGGTGCAGAGGCTCCCGAACCGCAAGTGCACCTGGTCAAGGTGGAGGTGGTGCGGGCCCGGTTGCTGGAACAGAAGTTCATGTTGCACTTTCGCGTCGACAACCCCGGCGAAGACGACCTCACCGTACGCGGCCTGACCTACCGGATACACCTGGACGACCTGCTGCTGACCGAAGGTGAGCATGAACACTGGTTCACCGTGCGCCCGGGGCACAACGCCTATTTCAAGGTACCGATCCGCACCAACCTGTGGCCGCAGGTGCGCGAACTGGTGAAAATGCTGAAGAAACCCCGGCAACAGATTCCCTATCGTCTGGAGGGGGAGCTGGAAACCGGTTTATTCATCGCGCACTACGTGCACCTGGAACGCAATGGCGTGATAATCGCCGCCGATCTAATTGCGGAGTAACCCCGATGACCCAGCAACCCCACGTCCATGGCCCTGATTGCAACCACGATCATGACCATCACCACGAGCATGATCACGGCCATGTCCACGGCCCGAACTGCGGCCACGCCCACCAGGAACCCGTGCGCAACACCCTGAAGGACGTCGGTCGCAACGACCCTTGCCCGTGCGGCAATGGCAAGAAATTCAAGAAGTGCCACGGGGCTTGATGGACCAGGCGAAAAGTTTTTTTGCCTGCTAGGCCGCCTTCGCGAGCAGGCTCGCTCCCACACGGGTTTTGCGGTGCACGCATATTCCTGTGGGAGCGAGCCTGCTCCCGAAGAGGCCAGCACATTCAATACCGATTGCTCAGCCCGCCGCCAGAATCCGCTCCACGCTGAGCACCGTCGCATATTCCCCATGCAGGTTCCCCAAGGACATCGCATGCACTTCGGCAGCCGCACGGGCATTGCCGAAGAAGTCGGGTTTGTCGAAGGTGTAACAGGCATCCGCGGCCACCCACGTATCGAACCCCAGGTTTCCAGCCGTGCGTGCCGTGGACTCCACCGAATTGTTCGTGGCCACGCCGACAATCACCAGTTGCTCGATTCCGGCACTGCGCAAATCCGCCTCCAGGGTCGTGCCGCAAAACGCATCCGGCACTTGCTTCTGGATCATTCCTTCGCCGTCTATCGGCCTGAATCGCTCCTGGACTTCCACGCCGGATTGTCCGGGCCAGAAGACTGACGCCTCGGATCGGGACAGATGATGGACATGGATGACCGGCCGCGCCGACTCTCGCCAGTATCCGAGCAATTCCAGCATGCGCAGCTCCGCCTCAGGGTTGTTGCGCGGGCCAAGCCTGGGATGGAGGATGCCTTGCTGCTGATCGATGAGGATCAGCGCTGCGTTTTTTTGTAGCTCCATGGCGGATTTCTCGCTCGTAGATTTTCCTGCACTTGAGCATCACCTTCCCTTACAAGCAAGTCTTGGGACGCCGCCTTGCGATTTTGTCCGGCCGGGCTTTCATCGCAAAACATCAAATAACCCCAAAGCCCGCTTGCGCGCCCTTCTCCTGCTCACTAACGTAGCGCCTTTATTGGTGCCACCCCCTCCCGCAGGAGCTTTGCCATGGCCTCGCCAGCCTCGATTTTTTTCCTTCCCAAGCTCGGCGTTGCCGCAGCAGTGGCCAGCGTGCTCGGTTTGAGCGGTTGCCAGGCCTGGAATACCCAGGACACGGTCGCGCCCACCACCGGCGTACAACCGCTCAAGGGGCTGGCGCAGAATGTCTCGGTCCGGCGCAACGCCTTGGGCATGCCGCTGATCGAGAGCAACAGTTTCCATGACGCCCTGTTTGCCCTCGGCTATGTGCATGCCAGCGACCGGATCACGCAAATGGCGACCCTGCGCTTGCTCGCGCAAGGCCGCCTGGCGGAAATGTCCGGCGCCGAACGGCTGGATGTCGACCGCTACATGCGCGCGGTCAACCTGAAGAAAAGCGCGGATGAGCTGTACAAGGCATCCTCGCCACGCCTGAAGCTTTTTTTCGAAGTCTATGCGCGAGGCGTCAATGCCTACCTGTTCCGCTATCGCGACAAGCTGCCGGCGGACCTGGCCGCCACCGGCTACAAGCCTGAATACTGGAAACCGGAAGATTCGGCGCTGCTGTTCTGCCTGCTGAACTTCAGCCAGTCGGCCAACCTGCCGGAAGAAGTCGCCGCCCTGGTGCTGGCCCAGAGCGTGACCAACGACAAACTGGCCTGGCTAAGTCCGTCCTACCCGGATGAGCCATTGCCGTTGGCCGAAGCCGAAAAGCTCCAAGGTGTCCGGCTCAATGGACAGATTCCCGGCCTGAACGAAATCAGCAAGGCCAGCGCACAATTGGCCGACCTGAACCTGCTGGGCGCAGCGACTTCGAGTAACTGGGCCATCGGCCCGCAGCGCAGCCGCAACGGCAAGAGCCTGTTGGCCGGCGACAGTCATGGCCCACTGGGCGTGCCGTCGCTCTGGAGCCCGGTGCAGATTCGGGCGCCCAAATACCAGGCGGCCGGGCTTTCCGTGGCGGGCATCCCGATGATCCTCGCGGGCTTCAACGGTAACGTCGCGTGGAGCATGACCAGTGTTCTCGGCGACAACCAGGACCTGTATCTGGAAAAGATCCGACGCCAGGGTAACGGGCTGTCCTACGAAGCCAATGGCAAATGGCAGCCGGCGACCGTGCGCAACGAAACCTACTTCATCAAGGGCCAACGTTCGATCAGCGAAGCGGTGTACGAAACCCGCCACGGTCCGTTGCTCAACAGCGCCCAAGGCCCGGCCATGGCCAACGGCCTGGGCCTGGCCCTGCAACTGCCGAGTTTCACCGACGACAAAAGCCTGGACGCGTTCTTCGATCTGTCGCGCGCGCAGAACGTCGAGAAAGCCTCCGACGCCAGCCGGGAGATCCGCGCCCTGGCGGTGAACATGGTGTTTGCCGACGCCCGCAATATCGGCTGGCAGGTCACCGGCCGCTACCCGAACCGCCGCGAGGGCGAAGGCCTGCTGCCATCGCCGGGCTGGGACGGCCGTTATGATTGGGACGGTTACGCCGATCCAATGCTGCACCCCTACGACCAGGATCCGGCCCAGGGTTGGCTCGGCACCGCCAACCAGCGCGTCATTCCCCATGGCTACGGCATGCAATTGTCCAATTCCTGGGCGGCGCCGGAGCGTGGCGAGCGCCTGGCCGAACTGGCCGGCGCAGGCAAGCACGACGCCCGCAGCCTGATCGCCATGCAATACGACCAGTCCACGACATTCGCGGCCAAGCTCAAGAAGTTCTTCGAAACCCCGGGCATGGCCCAGCCGCTCAAGCAGGCGATCGAAGCGCTGCCGGTAGCGGACCGCGCCAAGGCACGCGAGGCCTACACGCGCCTGATGGCGTTCGATGGCCGACTCAGCCCGGTTTCTGCCGACGCAGCAATCTATGAGTTGTTCCTGCAAGAAAGCATGAAGCAGACATTCCTTGATGAACTGGGCCCCGAAAGCAGTCCGGCGTGGAAAGCGCTGGTCGCCAACGGCCAGCTGTCTTATTCGGCCCAGGCCGATCATTTGCTCGGTCGTGAAGACAGCCCGTTCTGGGACGATGTGCGCACGCCGCAAAAAGAAGACAAGGCCGTTATCCTCGCTCGCAGCCTGGCAGCGGCCATCAACGTCGGCGAGAGCCAGCTGGGCGGCGACCACGCTACCTGGCAGTGGGGCAAGCTGCACCGCCAGGAGTGGAAAAACGCCAGCGGCCAGACCGTACGCGGCCCGCAGGCAGCCGGCGGCGATGGCACCACGCTCAATACTGCCGCGTTCGCCTGGGGCCAGGATTTCAACATGACCCTGGCGCCGGCCACCCGGTTTATCGTTGATTTCAGCCAGCCTGAGCCGTTGACGATCCAGGGCGGCGCCGGTCAATCGGGCAACCCGGCCAGCCCGCTCTATCTGAACGGCCTCGATCCGTGGCTCAAGGGTCAATATCAAAGCCTACCCTTGCAACCGCAGAATTTTGACCGGGCGTATGGCAAGACTCGTTTGACCTTGGTTCCCGGTAAATAGGCCGATCTGCCTCTAATGCTGTCACTTAAGGCAATCGACGATCCCGTGACGAGGGAGCTTGCTCCCGCTGGGCCGCGAAGCGGCCCCAAAACCGCCATGTGCGGAGCATCAGGCGCACCGCACCCGCCGGTTTACGACTGCTTCGCAGCCGAGCGCGAGCAAGCTCCCTCGCCACAAGTGCATCCTCTCTTAAATGGACCGGATTACCTGTGGGAGCGAGCTTGCTCGCGATTGCGTCCCCCGTCCCACCAGGAAAACCGATCGAACTTCTCCCCCCGTCCCCGCCTCTACCAGACAAGCCCATCGCCCCGGTAACCGCATGGATCTGGTCATTGCCCGCCCCGAAGGCCTGTATTGTCCGCAGGGAGATTTCTACATCGACCCATGGCGTCCGGTGGACCGCTCGGTCATTACCCACGCCCACGGCGACCATGCCCGCGGCGGCAACCAGCATTACCTGGCAGCGGCACCCGGCGAAGGCATCCTGCGCTCCCGGCTGGGCCAGGACATCAACCTGCAAACCCTGCCCTACGGCGAACGGCTGGTACACCATGGCGTGACCCTGAGCTTTCATCCCGCCGGCCATGTATTGGGTTCTGCCCAGGTGCGTCTGGAGTACGAAGGCGAGGTGTGGGTCGCGTCCGGCGACTACAAAGTCGAGCCCGACGGCACCTGCGCACCGTTCGAGCCGGTGAAGTGCCACACGTTTATCACCGAATCCACCTTCGGCCTGCCGATCTATCGCTGGCAGCCCCAGGCGCAGGTGTTCGATGAGATCAACCAGTGGTGGCGCGGGAACATCGCCGCTGGCCGGGCCAGCGTGTTGTTCTGCTATTCCTTTGGCAAGGCCCAGCGAATCCTCCATGGCATAGACGCGAGCCTGGGACCGATACTCGCCCATGGCGCGGTGGAGCCGCTGAACCGGGTCTATCGCGAAGCCGGTGTGCACCTGCCGCCGACGATCTATGCCGGCGATGTGAAAAAGACTGATCCGATCATGAGCCAGGCGCTGGTCATCGCCCCGCCCTCCGCCGGTGGCAGCACCTGGATGCGGCGATTTGGCGAATATAGCGACGCCTTCGCCAGCGGCTGGATGCGCTTGCGCGGCACCCGTCGGCGGCGCGGCGTGGATCGGGGCTTCGTGCTTTCCGATCACGCCGACTGGCCCGGCCTGCTCTGGGCCATCGAACAGACCGGCGCCGAACGGGTCATGGTCACCCATGGATCGGTGGCCGTGCTGGTGCGTCATCTCTGTGAACAAGGCCTCGACGCCCAGGGCTTCACCACGGAATACGGCGACGACGAAGAGGACGTTGCCGTGGCGAGCGACAGCGGCGAGGACGCCTCATGAAAGCCTTTGCCGAGCTGTACGCCGAACTCGACGCCACTACCTCCAGCAACGCCAAGCTCGCGGCCATGCAGGACTACTTCAGCAAGGCGCCACCCGCGGACGCCGCCTGGGCGGTGTATTTCCTCTCGGGCGGGCGTCCCAGGCAGCTGGTACCGGTGAAAATCCTCCGCGAGCTGGCGGTCCAGGTGTCCGGCCTGTCTCTTTGGCTGTTCGAAGAAAGTTACCAGGCCGTGGGCGACCTGGCCGAAACCATTTCGCTGGTACTGCCCGAATCGCCCCACAGTTCCGATGAAGGCCTGGCGGTGTGGATCGAGGAAAAGCTCCTGCCGTTGCGCGGTGAGTCGCCAGAGGTACTGACGCAGCGGCTTCCGGCACTGTGGGCAGAACTCGACCGATCCAGCCTGATGCTGTGCATCAAGCTCATCACCGGCAGTTTCCGCGTCGGGGTTTCCAAGCTGTTGGTCACCCGGGCACTGGCTACGATGGCCGGGCTCGACAGCAAACGGGTGGCCCAACGGCTGGTGGGCTACACCGATCTTTCCCACCGCCCGAGCGCGGCCAGTTACCTCAAGCTGATCGCCGGCGAATCCGCCGATGAACACGCCCAACGCGGCGGCCAGCCTTATCCGTTTTTCCTCGCCCATGCCTTGTCGCAACCGGTTGAGCAGTTCGACACCTTGTTGGGGCCGGCCAGCGACTGGCAGGTGGAGTGGAAATGGGACGGGATCCGCGCCCAGGTGATCAAGCGCGACGGCCATTTGTGGGTCTGGTCCCGTGGCGAGGACCTAGTGACCGAGCGTTTTCCTGAATTGCATTCTCTAGCGCAAGCGTTGCCCGACGGCACGGTGATCGACGGCGAGATCGTGGTCTGGAAAGCTCCGCAGGCAGTCACCGAAGATGCCTTTGATCCGGAGGCGCCATTGCAGCCGGCGGTGCAACCCTTCGCCCTGTTGCAACAGCGCATCGGTCGCAAGACCTTGAGCAAGAAAGTGCTGGAAGATGCCCCCGTGGTGGTGATGGCCTACGACCTGTTGGAATGGCACGGCGAGGACTGGCGCAGCCGGCCCCAGGCCGAGCGTCGCGAGCAACTGGAGGCCCTGATTGCCCGCTGCCACAGTCCGGTGCTGTTGCCGTCGCCCATCGTCACTGGCGAGGATTGGTTCGACCTCGCCCGCCAGCGCGAAGCGTCCCGCAGCCTCGGCGTCGAAGGCATGATGCTCAAGGCGCGCAACGCGCTGTACGGCGTCGGCCGGACCAAGGACATGGGCGTGTGGTGGAAATGGAAGATCGACCCGTTCAGTGTCGACGCGGTGCTGATCTATGCCCAGCGTGGCCATGGCCGACGCGCCAGCCTCTACAGCGACTACACCTTCGCCGTGTGGGACAACCCGCCCGGCAGCCGCGAACGCACGCTGGTGCCTTTCGCCAAGGCCTACTCAGGGCTGACCGATGCAGAGATGCGCCAGGTCGACAGCATCGTGCGCAAGACCACGGTGGAAAAGTTCGGCCCGGTGAGCAGCGTCACGCCGACCCTGGTTTTCGAGCTGGGCTTCGAAGGCATCGCCTTGTCCAAGCGCCACAAGAGCGGGATCGCGGTACGTTTCCCACGGATGCTGCGCTGGCGCCAGGACAAGACCGTCGAAGAAGCGGACACGCTGGCGACGCTGCAGGATCTTCTCAAGTAGTCCCCGCTCTCGTGGG
>NZ_JBHFJB010000023.1:0-9664 GCF_057334555.1 Pseudomonas sp. AGC41 | reverse complement strand
AAACATCGGTCGCCCGCTCAAGCACACCGCCAGTTACCTGCTCGACGCGAACCTGCAACCGGTGCCGCAAGGCGTATCGGCGGAGCTGTACCTGAGCGGCGCGGGCCTCACCCGGGGTTATCTCGGGCGCGCGGCGATGACCGCCGAGAAATACGTGCCGAACCCGTTCTCGACCACCGGCGAACGCCTGTATCGCAGCGGTGACCTGTGCCGCTATCGCGCCGATGGCGTGCTCGAATACCAGGGCCGGCTCGACCATCAGGTGAAGATCCGCGGCTTCCGCATCGAGCTGGGGGAAATCGAGGCGCGGTTGCTGCAGCAAGCCGAGGTAAACGATGTCGCCGTGCTGGCCCAGGAAGGGCCGGGCGGTCAGCAGTTGGTGGCTTACGTGGTTGCCCCGGCGCTGCAGCGAGACGCTAAAACGCTGCGCGACCAGATCAAGGCACACCTGCCCGACTACATGATCCCGGCCCATTGGCTGTTCCTCGATCACCTGCCACTGACCCCCAACGGCAAGCTCGACCGCAAGGCTTTGCCGGGCATCGAAACCGGGTCTTCGCGGGGCGGTTACGAGGCGCCGGCCAACGAGCTGGAGCAACAGATCGCCGACATCTGGCAAGAAGTGCTGGAAGTGCAACAGGTTGGGCGCAACGATCATTTCTTCGAGCGCGGCGGTCACTCCTTGCTGGCGACGCAGGCCGTCTCCCGGTTGCGCAAGCTCACGCGTAATCCGCTGAGCCTGCGCGACTTGTTCGACCATCCGCAACTCAAGGCACTGGCGGCGCTGATGAGCGAGACCGGCGACGGCGCGGAGCGGGCCGGCGATTCCAGCCAGGTCCGACTCAAGGCCCATGGGCCACGGCAATCGGCACCGCTGTCGCTGGTGCAGCGGCGGTTGTGGATCGCCGAGCAGCTGGCTGGCGGCACCTCGGCCTATGGCATGCCCATGGCGCTGCGGTTGTGCGGCGAGTTGTCGGTCGAGCGGCTGATGAGCAGCTTTGCCGAAGTGACACGCCGTCACGCCGTGCTGCGCACCGCGTATGTTCAGGATGACGAAGGCGATCCGCTGGCGCTGATTGCCGATGAGGTCCGGCTGGATTTCCCGCTGGTCGATCTGTCCGAGTTGTCGCCCGGTGCCCGGCAGGAGCAAGTGGCCCAGGCGATCCTGGACAACGCCAGTACCCCGATTGACCTGGAGCAGGCGCCACTGCTACGCGGGCGGATCCTGCGCCTGGGGCCGACCGAGCACGTGTTGTTGTACGCCATGCACCACATCATTTCCGATGGCTGGTCGATGGGGCTGTTGATCAATGAACTGGTGCAGATCTACGAAGCGTCCCTGCGCGGCGAGCCCATGCCGCTGGCGCCGCTGGAAGTCCAATATCACGACTTCGCTTTATGGCAGCAGGCGCTGGAAGACCAAGGCGTGCTGGCGCGCCAGGGCGATTATTGGCAGCAGCGGCTCGACGGTTACCACGGGCGTCTTGATTCGCCTTTGGACAATCCACGCGGCCAGACGGCCTCCTTTGCGGGCGATGCGCTGCAGTTCGAGCTGCCTGCCGGGCTGAGCGCGGCGTTGCGCCGGCTGTCGAGCGACGCCGGCGTCACGCTGTACAGCACGTTGCTGGCGTCGTTCCAGGTGCTGTTGCACCGCCTCTGCGACGCGCAGGATCTTGTCGTCGGCGCTGACGTGGCCGGACGCGAACAACCCGAGCTGGAGCGCCTGATCGGTTTCTTCGTCAACGTCCTGCCGTTGCGTTCGCGCTTTGCCGCCGATGTCGCCTTCAGCCGGTTCCTGGCGCAGACCCAAGACCATCTGCTCGGCGCGCTGGAACATCAGGACCTGCCGTTCGACCAGATCGTCGAGGCCGCAGGCGTGCCGCGGCACAAGGGCATGAACCCGTTGCTGCAGGTGTTGTTCGTGATGAACAACGTGCCGGTGCGCACCCGTTCCATGGCCGGCTTGAGCGTCGAGTTCCTGCCAGCGCTGCAGAACCATTCTAAATTCGACATGGCATTGTTCGTTGACGAAGAAGAAGGGCAGTTGCGCGGTAATTGGCAATTCGCCACAAGCTTGTTCGGACAAGAGCGCATCCAGTACCTGATCCGGGCCTGGACGGCCCTGTTGGAACAGATCGTCGCTGATCAGGACATTCAATTGGGAGCTATCAGCATGCCAGTCGACAACGTGGCGACAGCCGCCACGCCTGCCAACGTCCCGGGGCCCAAGGCCGATAAACTGGGCAAGTTTCTCAAGCGTTCGGCGACCCCGGCCACGCGGCCGCGGCCGGCGTTGGTGCGCGAATCGCTGGTGGCGGCGCCCCAGCGTTTCCCGCTGATGCTGGAGCCCGGCGAGCCGCAGCTGGACGTCATCGAGTGGATCCGGCAGAACCGGCCGTTGATCGAGCAGAAGCTGGCCGAACACGCCGGCATTCTCTTCCGTGGCTTCGAGCTGGACGGTATCCAGGGCTTCGAAGCGTTCGCCGAAGCCATCCAGCCGGGGCTGTACGGCCAGTACGGCGATCTGCCGAAGAAGGAAGGCGGCAAGAACACCTACCGGTCCACGCCGTACCCGGAACGCAAGATGATCCTGTTCCACAACGAGAGCTCCCACCAGGACCGCTGGCCGCGCAAGCAGATGTTCTATTGCGAGCAAGCCGCGCCCGTGGGCGGCGCGACCCCGGTGGTGGACTGCCGCCTGATGTACGAAAAGCTGCCGGCGGACCTTCGCGAAAAGTTCGAAGACAAGGGCTTGCTGTACGTGCGTACCTTCACCGACAAACTCGACGTGTCGTGGCAGCACTTCTTCAAGACCGAGGATCGCCTTGAGGTCGAGGCTCGCTGCCGGGCCGGCGGCATCCAGTGGCGCTGGCTCGATAACGATGAACTGCAGACCCGCACGCCGGGGCCGGCGGTCATCACGCACCCGATCACCGGGGAAAAATCCTTCTTCAACCAGGTGCAGCTGCATCACATCCATTGGCTGGAGCCGGACGTGCGCCAGGACCTGTTGTCGATGTACGGCCTGGAGCGCATGCCCCGGCACGTGTACTACGGCGACGGCACGCCGATCGAAGACGAGGTGATGGCGCGTATCGGTGAGTTGTACGAAGCCTGCGCGGTGCGTTTCGACTGGCACAAAGGTGACGTGATCCTGTTGGACAACATGCTCGTGGCCCACGCCCGCGACCCGTACGAGGGGCCGCGCAAGATCGTCGTCGCCATGGGCGATATGTACGACCACGCCAGCCTGGAGCGTCCATCGGGCGCTGGGCAATCGGTCCGTGGCGCATTCAATACCGAGGAAAGCGGAGCATGAACGAGGTGACGATGGACACGCAGGAAGCGGGTTTCGCCCTGACGCCCGAGCAGCAACGGGCACTTGAGCAACTGTCGGGCACGGTGACCTGCGGCGAGGCCTTGCGTTGGCTGAACGTGGTCATTGACGGTGATCTCGACCCGCAGCGATTGCAGGTCGCCTTCGACACGCTGGTGGCGCGGCAGCCGATGTTGCTCGCGCGACTGACCAAGGTCGGCGGTTTCCACGGTTTGCGTCAGGTGGCCCATGCGGGACGCTTCCCACTGACGATACAAGCCAGCGAACAGCCGGCCGAGGAAGTCCGGGCGCAGATCAGCGAAACGCTCGGCCGGGCTTTTGTGCTCGGCGAATCGGCCAGTGTCCAGGCTGGGCTTTATCGTCTGGCGTCGCGGCAATGGCAACTGCTGCTGGGCATCGCCCGCCACAGCGCTGACGCGCCGTCGATGAGCCTGCTGCTTGAACAGCTACGGCGGGCTTACGCCGGCGATGTGGCGGAGGAAGAAGCGCCCGGCGAGTTTGCCCAGTACCTGGAGTGGCGCAGCGAAGTGGTGCTGGATGAAGATGCCGGCACTGCAAGAAATTACTGGCAGCAGCATTTGCACGGCCTGCAGACGGCGATCGACACGCCGTGGCTGGCTGCGCGTCGTGCTGGTGGTGGAACCGCCGATGCGCAGATTTCGCTGATCTTCGAGCCGGCCCGACGCGACGCCTTGCAACAGTTGGCCGAGCAGCTCGGCCAACCGCTGGCGACGTTGCTGCAAGGCGCATGGTGGGTGCTGCTGGGACGCCTGGGTGGCCTTGAGCAAGCGCTGGTCGGCGTGCGCCACGACAGCCGTGGCGACTATGACTACTTTGCCAATGCCTTCGGCGTGTTCGAAAAGAACCTGCCGCTTTGCGTTCCATTGCCCGCCGACGCGCCGTTCAGCGAGTGGCTGGCGGAGCTGGCGACGCGTCTCGAAACCCATCGCACCTGGCAGGAATACTGGACGCCGGAACTGGCGTCGGAGGCGGCATATCCGGCCTATGGCTTCGCGATTGCCCCGGCGAATTCTGTTCGCAGCAGCGCTGGCCTGACGTGGGCGACGGAGCCCTTGCCTGGGCGGGATGCGTTCGAATTGCTGCTGCAGATTCAACTGGACGACAGCCAACAACCGGTTGCGGTCGACCTCCGCTACGCCCGCGCGGGTTATTCGCAAGCCGCGGTCCGCAGCGTGCTCGAACAATACGAGGTGCTGCTGGCCTCGATCCTCGCGGCTGCGCACACGCCTCTGGCGCAGCTCAACTTGCTCGGTGACGCCGAGGAGCAGCGTTTGCGGGCGATCAACCCGGCGATGCAGGCATTGCTGGATAACCGTTACCTGCCGCAGCGCATTGCCGAGCTGGCGCTGCAGACGCCGGACGCCATCGCCCTGAGCGACGCGGGTCAATCGCTGAGCTACGGTCAGTTGAAAGATCAGGTCGAGCGCGTCGCCCAGGGCCTCATGGACCAGGGCCTGGGCGAAGGGTCGATTGTCGCCCTGGCCTTGCCGCGCTCGGCGGAACTGGTGATCGCGATGCTGGCAAGCTGGCGCATCGGCGCGGCTTATCTGCCGCTGGATATCCAGTGGCCCCAGGCCCGTCAGGCGTTGATGCTGGAGCAGGCAGGCGCCGCTGTGTTGCTCACCGATGCATCGCATTTGCCGGCCTGGCAGGCGCAGCCGTTCAAGGCGCTGGCAATCGCCGAGCTTGATCGTGCTTCAAGCACGCCGTTGCCAGCCCTCACGACCAAGGGCAATGACATTGCCTATGTGCTGTTCACCTCAGGTTCCACCGGCGTGCCCAAGGGCGTGGTGATCGAGCATCGGCAGTTGCTCAACTACACCGCCCAGGCCAGCCAGGCGTTGGGGCTGAGCCAGTGCAAACACGTCGCTTTGAGTTCCACCGTGGCGGCGGACCTGGGCAACACGGCGCTGTTCGGCGCGTTGTTCAATGGCGCGACCTTGCATGTGGCCAGTGATGAACAGATGCAGGACGGCGCGCTCTTTGCCGGATTCATGCGAGAGCAACAGATCGACTGCCTGAAAATTGTGCCGTCGCACCTCGCGGCGCTGCTCGACAGTGAGCAGGCGACGCTGCCGCACATCCTGGTGCTTGGCGGCGAGCCGATTGCGCCGACGCTGGTCGAGCGTATCGCCCGGTTGCGCAGCGATTGCCGGGTGTTCAACCACTATGGGCCGACCGAAGCCACGGTCGGAGTGATGATCCATCGGTTGGCGCTGGACGGCGCTGCCGATGATTGTTCGGCGCTGACCCAGGTGCTGGGCAATAACCAGGTCTACGTGCTGGACGCTGACAGGCGCCTGGCGCCGGTGGGGGTGCTGGGCGAGGTGTACCTGGGCGGTGCGCAGTTGTGCCGGGGCTATGTGAATGCCGAGACGGACGAGCAGACGTTCATCCCGAGCCCGTTCGACCCGGCGCAGCGCCTGTACCGCACCGGCGACCTGGCGCGTTATCGCGCGGACGGCGGGATCCAGTTGCACGGCCGCCGCGATCAGCAGGTCAAGGTGCGCGGGTTCCGCATCGAACTGGCGGAAATCGAGGCCGAGCTACTGCGTGTACCGCAGGTGGCCGAAGCGCTGGTATTGCCCGGCGAGCCGGGCTTGTTGGCATTTGTCGTGCCCCGGCAAGGCGGGTCTTCGGGCGTGCTCGACGCCGTGCGCGCCGAACTGAGCGCGCGCCTGCCCGGCGTGATGGTGCCGCAGCAGCTGCAACTGATCGAACGTTTCCCTCGGCTGGCCAATGGCAAGATCGATCGCAAGGCGTTGCAGCAGTTGGCGGTCGCGATCAGCGATGAGGAGGACGCCGCGCCCCGCGATGCGCTGGAGCAACTGCTGGCCGCGCGCATGGCGCAATTGCTTGGTCTTGAACGATTGGGCATCGAGCGCGACTTCTTCGCCGCCGGCGGCCATTCGTTGCTGGTGATCAAGTTGGTGGCCGGCATTCGCAAGTTGTTGCAGTGCGACATCCATCCGGGGCTGGTCTTCGATCATCCGACCGTGGCGTCGCTGGCCATGGCCTTGCGAGCGGTGGAGGGCAGTCCGGGGCAACTGGAAAAAATCGCTCAGGTGCGTTTGCGCATGGAAGCGCTGAGCCCCGAGGAAAAAACCCGGCTGACCGAACAGGCTCAACAGCTGCAAGTCGCCAAGGCTGCGCAAGGCCGCTGAAATGAAGATCGTTCCACGCTCCGCGTAGGAACGATCGCTTTAATCAACAAGAGGCCGATGCCCGTTCGCATCGGCTTTTTTTTAAGTTTTTGCGCGAATGATAAATAAACTCATTCCGGTTTTTCCCGGGTGCTGCGTCTTACTAAGGTATGCGGGCAAATCGGCTCGGGCAGGGCTGCCCAGGCGCCGGTTGTGTCCAGGAAAAATTTAGCTGTCGTCCAGCCGGATGACTGTCCCGGGGAGGGGGCGGTCAGCAGGTACACCGTGCTGGCGAGCGGCAGGCCCTTCGGCCCCCATGGACTTTTCACTTCTACCAATAATAGAGAGCACGATGTCGGCAATTCATGAGTTGAAACCGCTGTTCAAGGCACTGGTCATGTCCCGCGGCCTGCGTTCGCGCCGGGTGTTGACGGGCCTGGGGCTGGTCTGCGTGTTGCCGTTGAGCGCCCAGGTGATGGCTGAAGACGTCAGCGTCAACATCCCTGCGCAACCGCTGCCGCAGGCATTAAAAGCGTTCGGCGAGCAGACCAACCAACAAGTGATCTATAACGCCGACGAACTGGCCGGCCTGAAAAGCAATCGCGTCAGCGGCAAGATGAGTCCGCAAGCGGCCATCACCGAATTGCTCAAGGGCACCGGCGTGCGCCACAGCCTCGAGGGCAATACCCTGATGCTGGTAAAGGGCTCCGGCGCAGGCCTGGAACTGGGTGCGACCACCATCAACGCGCAGCAGCCGGAAGCCACCACCGAAGGCAGCAACTCGTACACCAGCAATGCCGTGACCATCGGCAAGGGCACTCATACCCTGAAGGAGATTCCGCAGTCGATCACGGTGATGACGCGCAAGCAGATGGATGACCAGAACCTGGTCAGCCTCAAGGACGCCGTCAACCAGACCACCGGCATCGTCGGCCTGCAGGGCGTCGGCCAGGGCATGATCCTCTCGTCGCGCGGTTTCCAGATCGACGACTGGCAGTACGACGGTGTGCCGATCCCGCGTAACACCTACTCGCTGGGCAACTGGGCGACCCAGGACCTGATCTTCTTCGACCGCCTGGAAATCCTCCGTGGTGCGTCCGGCCTGCTGCAAGGCACCGGCAGCCCCGGCGGCGCCGTCAACCTGGTGCGCAAGCGTGGCCAGAGCGCCCCGACCGTGACCCTGACCGGCAAGGCCGGCTCCTGGGATCACTACGGCCTGCAACTGGACGCCGGCGGCCCGCTGAACGAGGCCGGCAACATCCGCGGCCGTATCGTCGCCGACGAAGACCAGAGCAATTCCTTCGTCGATCATGCCTGGAACAAGACCCACTCGCTGTATGGCTCGCTGGACATCGACCTGAGCGAAGACACCACCCTGGGCTTCGCGGCCAGCCAATCCAACGGCGAGTCGCGGGGCAACATCCGCGGCCTGCCACGCTACGCCGATGGCTCGATGCCGGACGTGTCGCGCTCGACCTACACCGGCGCGCGCTGGAACCGTTCCGATATCGACGTCACCACGCTGTACGCCGACCTGGAGCATCGCTTCAACGAGGATTGGGCGTTCAAGGTCGGTGCCGTGCAGATGACCGAAGACAACCAAGCGAAAAACCAGCGCACGCAAAGCCCCGGTGGCCTGCTGCCGGATGGCAGCCGCGTGCAATATGCCGACTTCGTGACGGACTTCCAGTCCACCAAGGTGGGCCTGGACATGAACCTGGTCGGCAAATTCGAAGCCCTGTCGATGGAGCAGGAGGTCATGCTCGGCGGCAACTACTCTCAGTTGGAGACGGACGACAAATACGCCCGGACCTTCAACAGCAGCACCGACACTATCTTCGACCTCGACAACAACCGTCCGGACATCAGCTATGAGAGCTTGATCAACAGCCCGGGTGGCATGGGCACCCTGAGCAAGTACGACGTCCGCCAGAAAGGTGTATACGGCACCTGGCGCGTCAAACCGGTGGACGACCTGACGCTGATCCTCGGCTCCCGCGTCAGCTGGTATGACTTCAGCTACAAATCGAATACCGAACGGGCGACCGGTATTACCCGCAACGCGCCAAGTACCGCGACTGAAACCGGGGTGGTCACGCCCTACGCCGGTATCGTCTATGACCTGAGCCGTGAATGGGCGGTTTACGCCAGCTACACCGACGTGTTCCAGCCGCAGACCAACGTTGACCCGAACGGTTCGGTACTCAAGCCCATCGTCGGTACCAACTACGAAATCGGTCTCAAGGGTGAGTTGATGGACGGGCGGGTCAACACCTCCCTGGCGGTCTTTCGCTACGACCATGAGAACCGTGCCGTCAATATCCCCAGCTGTACCGGGTTGAACTGCTCCGAGGCTGCGGGGAAAGTGCGTAGCCAGGGCATCGAGGCCGAGATCAGCGGTGAAGTGGTAGACAACCTGCAGTTGTTTGCGGGCTATACCTACAACACCACCAAGTACCTGGAAGATCCGAATAACGAAGGCAGCATCTTCAGTACCTGGACGCCAAAACACATGTTGCGCGTGTGGGGCAATTACCAGTTCACCGGTGACTGGAACCGTGTGAATGCGGGCCTGGGCTTCACCACCCAAAGCCATACGCAGGTCTACGACCTCAACTATGACGTACCGGGTTATACCGTTTGGAATGCCCGTGTCGGCTATCAGTTGACGCCGGAGATCGGGTTGGCGGTCAATGCCAACAACCTCTTTGACAAGACGTATATCACGCCGGCTTACAACCAGATCAACGGTAACAACAACTTCGGTGATCCGAGGAATCTGATGTTTACCGTGAAGTACACGCCGCAGTTCTGATCTGATCTGATCTGATCTGTGGTGAAAGGCCGATCCGCTGGTGGTTTTGCGGGTCGGTTTTTTTGTGTGTATATCCAATTTTTTGGTAACGGCCGCTTATGGTTTCGCCCTTACGGCGAGTCACTTTCAAAAAGCGTGAAAGTAACCAAAGCGCTTTTGCCCCACCACTCGGTGCCTCGCTAAGGCTCGGCATGCCCTCACTCCGGCATTGCTCCGTGGGCCCGCCGCGAAGGGCCGTCCCTGGCCCTGCGCGGCTATCCCGGCATCCATGCCGGGATGCCCACTGCGCAATGCCTGCGCTCGGCCAGCGTGGTTAACGGGGCGCCGAAATCAACGTCCACCGCGAGG
>NZ_JBHFJB010000022.1:124596-263282 GCF_057334555.1 Pseudomonas sp. AGC41 | reverse complement strand
GGTCAAAACCGTCGAGCATCCAGTTGAGTTCCTGGACGGTCAGGACTATCGCCTCGTCGCTGGCATCGGGCGATGTTTTAAAGCGCTCGGATTCGAGGCGCTTGAGCCATAGGCAGAAGCCATTGCGCTCCCAATATAAAATCTTCACTCGGTTGCGGGGCTTGTTGAGGAAGACGAAAAGCACGGGGTCAAAAACCGCGACCTTAATGTCCAACTCGACCAGCGCAGCCAGGCCGTCGATGGACTTTCGGAAGTCGACGGGTTTGGGATACAGATACACTTTTTCGACTTTTGCATCGGGTCGCATCATGGCGAACGAGCTCCAGAAAGAATCGGGAGCACAGCATCCGGGATCAGCTAAGCGCTTTGAATGTGGGGTTCATGGAGCGCTTACGATTTTTCGATAGAACGCTAGAGCCACCCCAGCCCCGTTCAGTAGATCTCAGTTTTTGACCTGCCACATGCCCAGGTCCATTATCGCGCAGTGCGCTAGAGTGGTTAGCTATTTCCTACAAAACACTGACCACTAGCGACTTCTTCTGATCATCGCTAATGAAGTGATCATCCTGGTAATGATCCTTGGCACTGAGTCATAGCCAGACAATCAGATGGGAGTTGATCGGTGCCGAGGCGCCGACCGTGGGAGCTAATCGATGCTACCGCAAAGGTCCTAGCAGTGATTGTCTGCAGTCAAACTGGTATCTCCCCTTGCTCAGAAGCCCAAGGCATCCATCAGCAAGGCGGTAACTCGATTCGGCAAGCAACACTGCATCAGGGCATTGCAAGCGTTCAGGCTGGGCGGAGCTGGAATTTCTTAGCAGTCACAATGACCTGGGCTGTACGGAGCATGGGATATTGGTCCTGTTGCAACCGTGAACCAGCCCCAGTGACAGTTGAGAGCAATGAAGTCGCTCATGAAAGTGAGCGCTCACTACTATTGTGAAATAACGCCCTTCTTGGATCATCTTGTAAGAAAGCCAATCATTACGGCCAATCCCCGATTCCTTCGAGAGTCTTGAGGCGTCTAGGACATACTTGACAGCTACCGTCAGTTTGGTGTGTCCAGGCGACTACAGTTGTGCCCGGATCAATAAACTTCAGCATGCAGTAAAGGTGTGGGTGGTAAGCAGAAATATACAGTTCTTCCAAGCGGTCAAGCACATTTCGTCGATGTTATGTTGCAGAAAACAAGCTTTGCCGCGGCAAGGGCATTTGGGGAATGTAGGTTAGTTAGCATGTGAATGTTTTTTGGGGCCGTTCATGGCACTCATCTGTTGAAACTGCTGCGCCCCCCTTTAGAATCCAAAATTTTATGGTGTTAAGGTCGTTGAAAGACAGATGTTCAATGTATCTGAGCGTCACGTCCTAGTTAATCGGCGATTATAGCATGTCGAGTACTTGATGGAATTCAAGTCGCTTCGATTCGGCTAGATAAGATAGGAGCTAATAACGTCAGTTGGTCACTAAATAGCCGCTGACTAATCAATTCTAGATGCCATTCTTAAATCATTGCAAATATTCAAGTGTTAACCTAATTACCGACCGAGTGTAAAAGGTGAGGGCGATTTTCGTCAGTGCCTTATTCTGTGGTGGGCGTAGTTATAGTGAGACAATATTCTGGAGAGGTTGTGAAAATGACTATTAGCAGAAATCTAGCTTGACATGGCAGGCGCATGCGAGCGGTAATTATCAGTTAAATAATAGATAATTGGTGTGCTGCTCAGTCCGTACTGCGTTCAGTTACGTTTTTTTGGATTGGGTGAGGCGCGGGGATTAGAGGTGTGACTTAATCGGTTGCAAGTAATGCTTTAACTATAATTGCTTTTCCAGATCTATTCACCTGCTTCGGGGCGGTATACCGCCACCCCGAACTGGATCAGTAATCTCGGGTCCATAGCGATGTGGCGAGTTTAAATGAGCTCAAGGTCAGAGTGTGGCGAGCTTGGGCGGTTGAGTGGGCTTGAGTTTTTTCACACCATGATAAGCAAATGCTAGACTGAAGAAAATTAGAATTATCGAAGCGAGGGCGACACTATCGAACCCCCCTAGGCTAAACGAAGCCCCGCCAATCGCAGGCCCGATTGCGGTGCCAACATTGAGGCATGCGCCACCTGCTGCAGCCCCCTCACCCGAATCGTCGAGCTCTGCAAGCAAAGCTTGTTGGTAAGGTATCGCAAAACAGCCGAAAGCTCCGAGAAGTGCGGTGGAGATCATGAATATCTGGATGCTATCGCTGCTATACATTCCTATCGAAACAAGAACAAGGCAGAAGCACGAAACGAGGATCGGCGACCTGTAACCAAATCGATTGCCAAGATACAATGCCAACAGAGTTGCGGGAACTTGCATGAAGCCACAAGCGGAAAATGCTAATGAAGTTTGTTGAGTAGTGGCGTTTAGTGCTTCAGCGACAGTTCCTGCAAAGGCCCAACCCACGCCCTGTGATGCGACGAGTGCTCCAATTGATAAAACCGCGCTCGGCACGCCAGGTTTCAACCAGGCGCGTCGCCCGGCGCTCAATGAAACATTATGGCCTGAAGTTGCTCTACCTCGTGCTGCAGGCAACCAAGCAACGGACACACCAAGTACCAGGGTAATGGCAAGTTCAGTGTAGTCAAGTCCGACGCTTCCTACAGACTCCATCACGGCGGGCAAAACGTACATAAGAATCGCCGCTAGAGCTGCGACCATACAGATTATCCGGGCATAAATTTTTTCGGGCTGTAGGAACATAGCAGGGACCGCAGTTACGGCGGCAGTGACAATGCCTAGACCTATCCCGAAGAAAGTGCGCCCGATAAGCACCGGTGTGAGGGATGTAGAGACGGCCGACAAAAACATGCCTATTGCGGCTATTACGAGACCTATCATACACATCTTCCGCTTATCGGCAGAAGCCACAAAAGGCACACACGCCATCGCGGCAAATGCGAGTGCCATTAGCTCCCACGATGTAATCCAGCCTGCTGCTGCTTCCGTGACTGAGAGCCGTTCACGCAAGCTGATCACGTCATAGGGCAGTCCTAAGAAACACAGCCAGGAAAGAGATGCTATTGCTTGTACAGCGAATGCTTCCGCACTACTCAAATTGCGCTTTAACGTTGTCATATGCCCACCAATAGACATTTTGTTATTGTAGGTCCGGCTTTAGTCAAGCTGGATTATTTAATTGGCAGTTCAAACAGCAATTTTTTTATAATCAAGGCGTTAAGTCAATATTGACTGGGTTGGCCTGATTTAAAACCTATTCATGAAGGTTCTATGCCCTTACATTTTTCCTTGATTGCGATGCTAAAATCTCGTTGTCCGTAACGAAAGCACATCTATTGAGACGGTCGCCTAATTTTTCTATAAAATGAAACCTCCTTAGCAGATAAAATAACCCTTTTATCTGCATAGTAGCAATTAGTTGATTAGTTAAAAAGCATGGAAGAGCTTGCTTATAGTATCTAACTTTAACAATATGTCTGGAATCATCAAGGCTGCACCTCAGTGCTCGCGGGTGTTTGATAGCCAAAAATTCTCCTATGACCTCCGAGTACTGCTTAGTGACATTAATTTGTGTCATTGGGGTAGCGAAATAGTTAGTCAATCGAAGTAAGATCGCAGCCCACCCGGCTTAACACGTGCTGCATGTTCGAAAATATCTGGCGTGCCTGGGCTTTCATACCATTTCGGCCTACGATATCGCCATTCAAGTCAAACGCGACTTGTCGCGTCAGGAATGGAAACTCATCGCATTTGACATTCTGGAAAATGAGGCATTTCTCATTCACGGTCGGACCTGACGAATTCAGCATTGTTCATAAAATAATTATTTTACCGTCTATTGTATTGAGCGGGTTTTGATGTCATGCGACGTAGTATAGCTAGCCCAATCTAAAATTTTTAGCATCGAGCTGCATGACCGTCAAGTTGCTATGTATGGCTGCTACCACCACACTTCAACGTAGGACGCAATATACGGATGTGCCACTCGTTGCATATATCCATTTTTGGTTTGTGGCTAAGACCACTGCGTATGATTCATTCGCACATCATTTACATATCAATGAGTTAGAGAAATCTATTGGTGCGAGAGCTTGAGTTTAGCCCATGCCCCTCTACTGCCTAAGCCAATAGCGAGAGATAAACGTTGAATTATAATATTCTATGATTAGTTAAAAAGTTAAAAAAGCTAAGGACGTCGCTTCCACCCGCGTGGACGGAAGAGGGCTTCGCTCTTTACAAGAGGCCGCAAATCTGAGGTAACCGCCGCAAACGTCTGGGATTCTGGAGGCGCCAACCATCTCTGCACAGCGCCGGAGGCATGTCTCCTGACGCAATAGCTCTACACCATGCTTTGACCTTGCTCGGGTCGAGGCCAAAGGGTGAAGCCTGCGTTTTTAACGGGTGAAAGGGGGGGATTTATTAACCTCTGTTGGACCAGGTGCCAGCTACGCAGGGCGCCCACAAGCTGCTAACGTCCAAGCCTATGGACTAATACCCTCCGGCCTGTTCAGGACCAGTCAGCGATTAGCACAAGTGGCTTGGGCTGTAGGCGACATATGGCAAATACTGGCCTCGATCAGGTTGTGGCCGGGCAACGAACTTCGGATTTTTGAGTCCCATCGCGCGAAAGCAGGGCTGCCAGCTAGCCCCTCAGGCCGCATACGCTTAGCGCTCGGGAGTCCCAGAACAAAACGCTAGGCGCATCGGCACTGTCAAGGCCGTCGCCTCTTCTGCTTGGCATGATCGCCTGCCGGGCCAAAACCAGTTCAAAAGGTTCTCCGAAAAACTCCTCGACGAAGTGGAAACAGGCGACCGCGTGAATATCGAAAAGCATGTGCCTTTTCACAATATCAAGGGTGCCCGAGCCAGTTTCGACACTATGAGCGCCACCCTCGAACGTACCGCCAGTTTCAAGGTCAGCCAAGGAGCCAACATCGAAAGCCCGGCGAAGACGAATCCCGCAATCGGACATGCTCACTCTTAAACAAATGTAGCCAGTCGGAAAAAAAAGTTGCACCTAAAGCCTCGCTTTCATGAATGGCGGGCCCATTATGGTTGCTAGATTCGCAACGTCGTCTCTGTCTGGTCACCGGCCGTACTCTCTGACCGTAAACCCTGTGCCATCGGCCTGAATGCTTCGGCACTGTGCTTTGTTGCTGGCACTGCGTGGGGCGGAGCTGACGCACAGCTTGGTCGTCTGGCCACGCACGCTCCGTTGACAATCGTTAGCGATAGGCGTTGGAGAATGCGTGCTTTTGAGGTTGCTTTTTAAAACACGTTGCGTTCCGTTAAGCGGCCACGGAGGTTAGTATAATCGATTGGAAATATCCTTGGCGCAGAAGGTGCTGTATCCATCTCTGATGAATCAGGAATTCTTGAGAGCATGCCACAAACATAATTAATCACTTCTGCCGCATATACGAGAGCCGGATCAGAGGTAAGTGTGATCATGGCTAAGACTTGCAGTATGCCGCAGTGCTAATTAGGCCCAGGGGTGTAAGGTTTACTTCAATATTCAATGTGTTTAGGCATGTTTTGTGATCTGCGTCCCCGTCTTTGAATTAGCCCTAAAAATTTAGTTTTACCAAGAGACTTATCGCGCTTTGCTTCGTGCGTCCGACAATATAATGACTGACGACCCCACCATCTTCAATCCCATATTTGTTAGACCAGTAATCGTACTCCAGTCCGATATAGACCCGCTTTTTTTGCTGGCCGAGTGCTTCGCCTAAGTCAAATTTCAACTGTGGGTTGAAATGGAGATTTTTCTCTATTCTATCGCCTCGGTTTACGCTGCCTTTGGAATTTAGAATCCAGTCAATGTAACCGTCGAATGTTACATGAGTATTGAAAATAGGTGCTGTAAAACTCCATATAGGTGTGACTTGCCACAGCCCAGATGCCTTATTGCTAATTCCATCAGCCTGTCTATAATAAAAATTAAGCTGAAAAAAATCCGCTCCTGAAATGTCCAGGTCAAATCCAGGACCTATTAGATAATTTTGGAAACGGTTCTCGCCGCGTTCGTAGGTCGCGGCAAGCAATAAGTCGGTAATCAGACCAAGCCTGTAGTTACTATTGGTCAGTTTGTTCACTGATAGGCGTGGGCTGAATTCCCCGTAATAAGTGGACGAGCCAAGCGAGCTGTCTGACTCCTTGTCAAAATTTACCGAATCAATGACAGTGAATAAATCTCCCCAGCTCCAGCTACTTGAATGCTCGAGTGTATAAGTGTGTTGATTG
The DNA here is from genome assembly GCF_057334555.1 of Pseudomonas sp. AGC41. Classification (NCBI taxonomy): domain Bacteria; kingdom Pseudomonadati; phylum Pseudomonadota; class Gammaproteobacteria; order Pseudomonadales; family Pseudomonadaceae; genus Pseudomonas; species Pseudomonas sp. AGC41. Next base: position 257,048 of record NZ_JBHFJB010000022.1, on the reverse strand, counting down.
GATGGATTGACTCTAAAATTTTGTCCGCTTATATAAGTGAAAGTATTCGACTGCCATATAAGGTTTGAGGAGTGAGCGGGTAGAGTCAGGCTACATAAACCGACGAGGGTTATTACATGGCGAATAAGAAAATATTGTTTTAAAAAACCCCTGCACGTGCGTTGCATGAAAAATAACAGGGGATCTTGATGGATGGAGGCAGAGTGAGCTGTCATGCGTTGATTATTATGGCTTTTCATGCGGCCCTCGCGCGAGAAGCGATCTGCTACAATAAAAGAACTATGGCAGCATTCGCTATTATTGTTGTAAAAAACATGAACAAAAATTGAAACTTAATTTGATATATGATCAATCGTTTGGCTGGTATTATCAAGTATAACTATAGGAATATGCGGGTTGGTAAGTTGCTTGCGTGGTACTTGCTGATGTTATATGCCAGCTCATCCCTGGAAGATGCGCTGGCATATTGCGGCTGAGTTACAGGGGGCGAACGTTTGTAATAACGCCAAACTGCTCCATTAGCGGTAGCATACGTTCGGACAACGCTTTCAGATCCTTTACGTAATCAGGAACGATAAGCATCAGGCCATCAAGCTGCCCTTCAGTGACCGTTCTTGCGAGTCTGCGCGCTACAGTTTCATAAGACCCTACAATTTCACCCGGCATTACGCAGCTCTTTTTAGCTCCGCCCGTCAATGCAAGGCTTGCATCACTTGCTGACTTAGAGCTGCTATTCTGGCTATAGCCAGCGGCAATATCGTCGAGACATTCAATATCTGCACCCTCATTAAAGAAAGCCATTAAGTCTTCGGCTTCTTTATCTGTTTCCCCAGGAATAACTGTAACGAGTCCGTAGGTCTTAAGGTTGGGCTTGTTGAGTTCTTTAGACATCTTTTTGGCATTGAGTGCTGATGAGATGGATTTTGGGTCGTCGCTTGCAACAATAAATGCAATATCGCAATTATCAGCAGCGAACTTGTAACCCCGTCCTGAAGCTCCGGCATTTACCAATGGGGGTATACGCGACGGTTTGGGTCCCATAGTAGCTTCATTTAGTTCGAAAAAATCACCTTTGTGACTAACCACCTGTTCAGTCCACAAACGTTTAGACACGGTCACCCATTCATCGCCTAGGTCGTATCGGGTATCGTGGTCCAATTTATCATTCCACAATCCGACGTGTGCCAGATCCAGGTAACTTGACCCCGTGACCAGATTTAGTCCGACCCGGCCGGGTGCGATCTGGTCCAGCGTCCCCATCATCTTGGCTATAATTGCTGGCGGGTATACGGTCATGTGAATGGTGCTGAAGATCTGAATTCGTTTCGTTGCTTGGAGAAGTGCTGCTGTTACCGTAAGGGATTCAAGCGAATCCATCCAATGCCGAGAAGGGCCTTTTCGACCGCGCCAGATGGCGGGACTTAGAGCAAAATCAAAATTGTACGCCTCGGCCAATTTTATAATTTCGAGCTGTCGAGCAAAACTTCCATCTTCAACCGCAGGTGAGTTAACGGAATGGATCCAACCATGGTTACCAACGGGAAGAAAAACGCCGATATCAATCAACTGTGCCATACTATTTACCTCAACGGTTTTATTATTGGAGCGTGTGGTTTTAGGATGAAATTTTAAGGAGCGAGTCGCCAATTGCATTAGCTTAAGTAGCTACCAGCTCAATTTTATAAAGTCAACGCCACTCATGCGCAGTCTCCTCAATTAAAAATAAATACTAAACAATCAAGCTTTGCAGGCCATAGCATGGTGGCGAAGCATATTCATATCGGATTAACTGCACATTCAGTTATGGTGGAGGGTATCCACGTTGGAGCTGGTGGCAGATCTAATACAAAGTTTGCCCACATCGCACGAAGTTGACGGCCTTTTATCTCGAAATCATCCTCGTTCAGGCCCGACAGCATTGGTGCCATTTTCCATGACTCATGAGAACCAAGTAAAAATGGCAGCTCAATACAGTGAGAAGCTTTCCATCCTGATTGTGGCGCCTGCCAGGTTAATTCGTAAGCCCAGCCACGCTGGCCATTGATGGCCACTTCGCGAAGTAGAGTCTTTGTGCTGTCAATTAAATATTGTTTATTATCAGATAGCACTCTATCTTTTACTGCGATAAACGTCTCGTTAGTTGGTTGTATAACATTTTCGCTCATATAAATGAAAGGCAGCGTGTCGTCGCTGGTCCAACCTGAAAGCACGGGAATCGTTATTGGCTTTTCAATGTGTGGCCGCACAGGGGCCCAGAGCTCAGACCTACCTAGAAGTTTTGAAAATTTTAACTGCGCATCCAGGAGCTCAGCGGTGGACAATATTTTTGGGTCGCAGCCGATGAAATTGTTGAAGTAATGTGATTGCTTTAATGCTTTTTTTTGATCATAAATAATATCCTTTTGGCCAAGGAAACCGCTTTGGATTATTGCTCTCTTAACATAACTCCCCAATCCCCATCGCAGCATGACCTCGATTGAGAATGCGCCCGCCGATTGACCAAATAATGTGATATTGTTTGGGTTGCCCCCAAACATAGCAATATTCTGATTAACCCATTTTATTGCTACTAATTGATCTGTCATAGCGGGGCTTGGAGAGTTTGATGAGAACAAAGCATTGTTGTAAAAATAACCAAAGACTCCTAGCCTTGCTGTTACAGTTACCACAACTAACTCGTGTTCGGTGGCTAGTTTATTACCATCATACCAAGGAAGTTCTCCGCCTCCGGTTATATTGGCACCGCCATGAAACCATATCATTACGGGGCGGCTACCTATATTCGATGTCGTAAAAATGGACAGTGTTTGGCAATCTTCGCTTTGTGTGAGCGGTGCTGGAGGACCTAACAGCGCATCGAAGCGCGATGCATGTTGAGGAGCAAGAGATCCACGTTCTCTTCCATTATAGATGTCAGAGGGAACCACATTGAGCTGTTCTGCAGGGGCAAAGCGCTTCGCCGCTGCATACCGTAGATTGCGATATACAAGACAGTTATTCATCAAATACCCCTGCAGTGAGACGAGATTATTTTACAGTGATAATTGTTCTGACAGGTGTCGGTATTTGCCCTTGTAGTACAGGAGCGGTTCGTTTTCACTCCAGTCAGGTGGACTAATCTGAGTGACTCTACCCACCACGATATAATGGTCGCCTGCCTCATGCTCAGCATAGAGCTCACAATCGAGCCACATCAATGTGCCGGCAATGACGGGGTTATCATTTTGAGTCAAACTCCAGTCGATACCAGCCCACCGGTCGGGGCATTTGCTTGCAAACTGATTGGATATGGATGTCTGAGAGTCTGCTAAAACATTGATTGAAAATTTACCAAGGTCTCGGATACGAGGATATGTGGATGAATTGCGCATTACGCTAAACGAAACCAAAGGTGGATCGATGGAGACACTATAAAAAGACTGGCAAGTGAACCCCATGGCATCATTTATGCCGTCGAACGCGGAGATTACAACGATGCCGGAAGCGTAAAGACCGAGTGTATTACGAAAAACCCGAGGGTCAAATACATTATCCTCAGCGTTTTTGCGAATTTCGAGCCCATTAGACATTGTTTTTATCCTCTAGTACAGGCGGAAGTGAAGGTCAACTCAAGCGCGTTTGGTGAGGTCATTACCGATACGAGCAAGCTTGTTGAAGTTACTGGCGTATTCATCAGCTAGTGACTGCATGATTTCGTCAGCACGGTCCATTTGACTCATTACAAAGTAGATCCCGCGACCAGGAACAACCGCGCCCAGCTCCGCTAATAATGGTGACAGGGTCGTAGTAGGTGCCATCGCGTGAGTTAAGTCGCCGCCTGTAAAAAGTGGGATCGCAGTTAACCCAGATAATCCGTTAGCGGGGTATCGGTCCAGAAAAGCTTTAAGCAAGCCTGTGAATGACGCTTTATAAGTAGGTGTTGCAAAAATGGCCAAGTCGCTTGCAGCAACTAAGGAATTATACCTGTCCATTCTTTCGCTAGGCCAAGTGAGAATATCGCTGATGCAGTCTGCAAGGTCGATAACCTCTAGTTCGTAGCTTGTATGGCCCATGAGCTTTTCAACAAAAACCTCCGAGAGTTTAAGCGTTCTGGATTGTGGCTTAGGATTGCCCACAACTATTGCAATTTTAAGCGTCTTCATAAATCTCGACTCCATTGCAGAGATGAGATAAGTCAGATAGGCATGGCGAGAACTTTTTACACGGCTGAGGTGTATTTTATCTTGCTTATGCTCAACCTGACTTCCTCTTAGTCAAAATATTCTGAGCCTTTAAATAAGGTTCAAAAGTTTCAACCGAGATTTTTTGGCCCGGAAAACATATTAACAAGATTTTTTGGCTCGTTAAAATGTGCTTCTACAACTTCGATCCTAACATTAAGTTCAATTGCGCGCAATATGAATACATAGTTTTAATATCGGTTAGGTACGCTGCACGAGTTATAAAAACTCATTCAATTAGCACTCTTTGTAAATTTCTCGTAATAAATATTTTTTGCGCTTAATTGGTTCAGTGAGAACCATTCTTTCACAGACTCGACCATGCTGGGAGCGCCGCAAACGTAAACGTCTGCTTCTTCGTCTGTTGAGTGGTTATCTGCGAAGTGCTCCGTGACATACCCACGTCTACCATCCCAATCCTCACTAGACCGGCTAACAACTGGAAAAAAACGAAAACCAGGTAATTGGTTTACATAGTTTTCTATACGGTCAAGTTCACATAAATCTTCGGGTATTCGTACTCCGTGGTACAGGTGAACTGCAGGGACGCTAGAATAATTCTTCTCATGTACTAGGTGGTCCAGCATCCCCATGAACGCAGATAGTCCGGTACCCCCCGCAACCATAACAATGGGGCGTTTTACCTGCCTCAGGTAGAAGGCACCAAACGGTGCTTCAAAGCGGATCTCATCACCGACAGAGCATTGGTCTCTCACATAGTCACTCATCACTCCGCTAGAAAGCAGTCGCACAATGAATCTTAATTCGTTGCGTTCGTTCGGTAGCGAAGCAAATGAATACGCTCGCCAGGCATCCGTTCCTGGTACATTGATCCGTGCATATTGACCTGGCAGAAAATCGATTCTTTTTACTGTATCAGATGTTTTTATCACTATCACTGCAGTAGATGGGGAAACTCTTTCAACGCTTTTTACAACCCCTTGGAGTGGTTCGGTTGTCGCCTGAGTGCATAAGGTCGAGTCATAATCGAAATAAAACGTAGCATCTGATTGTACCCTCGTTTGGCAAGTCAGAATTTTTCCATCCTCTATATCTTGGCTTGAGAGGGCGTCCTCATCAACATAGTCCATGGTGTAAATACCTGATTCGCACTGGCCAACGCAGGTTGCACAAACGCCTTCACGACAGTCGATCGGGATATTGATGCCATTTCGAATAGCCGCATCAAGGACAATTTCAGTCCCTGGCACTAAAAAGAATTTTGTCTTTCCGTCACTGAATGTAAAGGCGACTTTATGATTCATGATTCTGGCCTATCAGTCACAGGTGGTAAAAGTCCAGCACCGAATTGATCGTGTCATTTAGAAGTAGCACGTGCTTTCGTGTGATTTTCCAGCTTTCTCCGCTTCGAATCAGATCATAGGTGGCGGTACCGAAAAAGCAGTCTGCTTGCTGAAGTCGATAATAGAGAGTCTGCCAGTTGACCTTGACAGAAAGTTTGCCGTCAGGCGCCTCTGATATACGGACGTTCGATATAGAATGTAAAGTCCTAGGCATGGGCACCGTAGATGCCGCCTTTCCGGTACGTATTCTGAACACCCGATCTTCAAGCCCGCCGCGATTTGCGTAATAAATAAGGGACATGCTTCGCTTAGGATCTTTGGTGTATTCGTGCTCAGATTCCCACTGGGGTAAATGAAATTCGCTGTCCTCACTGAACATATCAAGATACAGATCCCAGTTTCTTGCATCACAGGCTTCAGCATGCCGATATAAGAATTGCTCTACTTCATATTGTAATTGTGGGTTCATCTTATTCTCCAACCAGTTTTGTAGGCGAAATTTTCGCGTCCTCGTTATTAAGCCCTTCGAGTAAGAAACGCTGCCAAGCACTATGCTGATTCACGTAGAGCCCCTCATGCGTGAATTCAGTGCCTGTAAGAGCCGGGTGGATGCCAATATTTTCACTGTTTGGTGTTGTGCCTTTAACCCAATGCTCGTGTCCTCGAGATATATCGCTCCAGCGTTCGAGTCGGGCTTGAAAGCCGCGCTGGGCTTCACGGAATTCCACAAGGTCATCGGGGGTTCCCATGCCTGAAACGTTGAAGAAATCTTCGAATTGACGGATACGATTTTCGCGGTCTTTATCGGACTCTCCAACGACTCCTAGGCAAAAACTATGAATCTCAGTTTTATTCCAACTGACTGGCCGTATGATTCTAAGCTGAGAACTAATTTGATCTAGCAAGAACATGCTCGGATAAATGTTTAAGTTTCTTAGCCGGTGCATCATCCACTCAGCTTTACCTTGGCCGTGCTCCTCCAATAGACGAGGCATGATCGTGGCGTAACCTGGCCTTACGGTGGGGTTAGGCATGTCGCTGAACAGAAGGCTATGGCCGTTGTTAAAGGCGAACCAACCGTCATCTGTTTCTTTGTCGCCGGCACCCAGCTTACTGTAATCAAGGGAGTCCGAGCTCGTCATTCCTTTTTCTTTGTTCACTTGTTGGCGATGTTGTACAGTAGCGACGTAGTTATAGTGAACTGTACTTACATGGTAACCATCCAAGCCATTCTCATTCTGTAGCTTCCAGTTGCCATCGTAGGTGTACGCAGATTTTCCAGGCAGTACTTCAAGCTCTCCGACAGGTGACTGGGCAACCATCATATCGAAGAATACCTTCGCGTCTCCCAGGAACGTTTCGAGTGAGTCAGTGCCGTCGACGTTAAGGCTGATGAATACGAATCCTTTGTAACTTTCGATTCGTGCCTTTTTAAGGCCGCGAGTAGCCTTGTCAAAGCCTTCCGGGTACTCACCAGGAGCTTTGACCTTGACCAAGCGGCCATCACTTTTGTAACACCAGGCGTGAAAAGGGCAGGTGAATGTAGACTGATTTCCCTTATTGACGCGTGTCAATGTGGTGCCACGATGTTGGCATGCATTTATCAGTGCATTGAGTTTCCCGGAAGAGTCTCGGGTAATGATCATGGGTTGGCGCCCGGCGCGCATCGTTACGAAATCATTGTTATTAGCAATCTCGCTTTCATGGCATGCATAGATCCATTGCTTTTCGAATATGTATTCCATTTCCAGGTCAAAGAGTTCAGGTTCGGTGAACATGTCACGTGCAACCCGAAACACGCCAGCTTCAGGTTGGAAGTCTAGACAGCCAGTAATGTAAGCTCGCCATTCATCAATATTTTTTTGTGTTTTCATTATTTTATATCGCTATGATTAGGTTTATTGATTCCACGGTTATGCGCCAGCTAAGCGATGGTACCTCCACTGCGATTCCGTTCGTCATACTAGTAATTATCACTCGCCACTTGGCGGTGCGGTTGTTACCGGTAACATAGTGCTTGTGAGCCCTGAATCAAAAAGTATAAAAACGTTTCCAATCTTTGATTCGGCAAGTTGGTTTCAGGGGGGGCGTCATCGAAAGCTATTGATGATGGTCCACGTTCTCTACCATCGTATGGCTACGGCCCTTGCAATATGTATATCCACTTTGCGAAAGGCACTAAGACCATTTGAGTGACAGTGTTTATCAGGGGTAACTCACGATTGTGCCTAAAACAGACGCTTCCCTTATAGGATAGACACGATAGTCCTATTGAGCGGGGCGGATGCCCTCGAACAGCACGCTCTCAAGTATCGAGGCTAAACCCATCCTCGCTATCCGGCCTCGCCGCTCTGCATAGATCAAGCCGGTCAATGATGAGAACCAAATTTCTGTGAGCGCTGGAGCGCTGACGTCAATACGGAATACCCCCTCCCGCTGGCCGCGCTGGAAAAAAGCGTCAATAGCTGCCTCATACGATTCATCAATTGACGCAGTGTTTTCAGATTCGCGCCAGTGAAAAAGCAAGAAAGCATTGAGTTCTTTGTGCTCAAGGGTATAGCTATTCAGCCTGCTCAACGCCTCAAGCGGCGGTAGTGTGTCGAGCTGTGCGTTGCTAACCACTTCCCCGAGTACTTGAGCTGCGTGCTCCATGAGTTTGTCTATGAGCTCTCCACGCGTACGGCAGAAACGATGCAAGGTGGTTTTACCCACTCCGACCGCTTTCGCTAAGTCCTGCAGCGACGAGCGGGGTCGGTCGACCAAGCTGAGTGCCAAAGCGGCCATTAAGCTTCTGTTGTCACCTCTTCGAACTAGCACTGTCAAAACGCTCACTCCACATTGACTCCCACCCAGGTTTGATGATACCCCAATAAGAGTGGCGCTTCGCCCACCTGAAGTACTAATCCGCACTACCGCCTATGCAGTCAGTCCCTGGTGTATCACGTCCACACGTTTGCTTTTGAGTCAGTGACAGCGCCCGGGGGGGCACCTTCGACGGTCTGCCTTTGTTGTTTATATGGTAGAAGTCAACCCACCGTCGACTACCAATGTCTCGCCGCTTATGTAGGTGTTTCGCTCCGAAAGTAAGAACACAATCGGTCCGGCTATTTCTTCGGGCTCGGCTGTCCTCCCGATAGGCAGCCGTCCGCTTTCTACAAACAGTGCCCTGAATGAATCGACATCGGCTTCGTTGATGCCTGTTACTGGGTCAGTTGACATGCGGGTTCGAACAAATCCAGGCGCGACAATGTTGATGAGCACGTTGTGTGCTGCAAACTCGAGAGCTAAGGATCGTGTGGCTGCGTCCAGTCCTCCTTTCGCAGTATTGTAAGCAAAGGAATTTGGCATTGCGGAAAAAGAGGCAGTCGAGCTTACGTTCACGATGCGGCCGCCGCCACGCTTGACCATTCGCAAACCCACAGAGCGGGATAAGAATACAGCGCCGTCAAGAAATACACTTAGCTGCTTATAAAACTCAGCATGTGTGATGTCTGCTACTGTCGTATAGGTATATGCGCCCGCGGCATTCACAAAGGCGCTGATAGGACCGTGTAGGCTTTCGATTTCGTCCAAAATCAAGTTGTGCCGATCAATTTTGGTGATGTCGACCTGGTAAAATGTGACCTGGTTAATTTTCCCCGGTTCTCTATCTAGGCCGATTACTTCATAACCGTCCTTGACCAGCATCTGAGCGGTGGCTGCACCAATCCCGTTGGCGGCTCCGGTAACTACCGCAAGCTTTTTATTCTTCATTTCTCTTCTCCATTTTTACATTCGAAAAAGGGCTCACTTGCCGCGCTTACCGAGGACTTGCGACGTTGCGAACGCGCCCTCGGGAGGAAGTCTAATGAATGACTGCAGGAACGCCTCCCCCATATCTTGTCCCCTATTCGTGGAGCGCTTTCACACCTATTTAACATCAAGAAATCCGTTTGGCAAATAAAATCCCATTTGGGGTGGAAGCATTCTAAATGGAGCTGCTGAGTTCCATTTTTCTTATATTTGTTTCGTTCCTGCTGCGTCTGCGCCTGAGAAAATCTGTAAATAACTGTTTTTGTTCAGAAATATCTTTGGCCGAAAGAGGGTTAACTCACGTCAACGGCAGCTGCCGCATGGGCAAAGATCAAGATGGTGAAAATCACTTGCCATGACCTTGTTCCGTCCGGCGCTAATTGCTACCTGACTGGGGGATAGCACAGCCCGCGGGAGGGCAACCGCCTACCTTTTAGGCTCAGCCCCGAACTGCGGTACGTTAAAGCACCGCCGCGGTCGACGATGCCAGGGGGATCTGCGTCGCTGCCTCTAATTCCACCCGCCAAAGTGGCTATTCAGGATGAAGAGACCGGTAACCAACATTGCCCTGCGTCCATTTGCTTCAGTGTGCTCTGCTGGGAGCCCGTTTTCCTTTTTGGGGTATGCCATTGCCGATCAGTATCTGCTTGAGCGCTCTGGAGTTCGGTGCGCTGAGGGATTAGTCGCGGCACCAGCGGCGAGCAGCGGCGTGGCCAATACTGTGTCAACGACTGCCCCACCAAATGCCCAGGCCACGGCAAGGGCGCCGGCCCATCGCCGGGTACAACAAGAAGTCAGCGAAAGGCGGCGCTTGAACTCGTCGTATCACGCCAGTTCGCCCTGATGCATATTGCCTATCATGTGACCTAGTTTGTTTGCCTTGGTCGCTAGATACATATGATTGTGAGCGTTATGACCAGTGTGCAGTGGGACTCGCTCCGAGACCTTGATGTCCATATCGACTAGAGCTATGACCTTGCGCGGATTATTGGTCATCAGGCGTAGTGCTTTGATCCCCAGGTGCTCTAGCATAGGTGGACATATTGCGTACTCGCGCTGATCGGCGTCAAATCCCAGGCGCTCGTTTGCCTCGACAGTATCGGCGCCGCCATCTTGCAGTTTATAGGCGCGAATTTTGTTAAGCAGGCCGATGCCGCGGCCTTCCTGGCGTAGATAAAGCAGCGCGCCGCGTCCTTCGCTAGCAATGGCCTGCAGCGCCGCTTCCAGTTGGGAGCCACAATCACAGCGCACGCTGAACAGGGCATCGCCTGTCAGGCATTCGGAATGCAAGCGCCCCAACACCGGCTCCCCGTTGGCAATCTCACCCAAACTGAGCGCTACATGTTCGCGGCCCGTGTCTTCGTCGAGAAAGCCGTGCATGTTGAAGATTGCGAAAGGGGTGGGGAGTTTGGAGGCGGCAACAAAGACGATGGGCACGATCTGCTCCTAGATGCGGGACTTCTCAAGTGTGGGCAGGGCAGAGCGCAGCTTGCTGTTCAGCAGAGCGAGCCTGGCAATTTAGCGCAAGCGCATTAGTCAAGCTCTTTAGCCGATTTTTCCGTTGGAGTAGCAACGGAGCAGGAAGAGGCGCTCTGTTTCTATGCGCTACGCGTTCGCGCGTATACAGGTGCGCAGCGCTTCGACAAGTGCTTCCAGTTCGTCGGCTGTGGCATCGAAAGGCGGTGCAAACACTGCTTGGTCGCCTGACCAGCGCAGGTAGTAACCTGCATCATATAGCGCCTCAGTGATTCGATGACCTCTAATGCCGGGTTGGCCAGGCAAAGGAGCAAACTCTACGCTGCCTGCAAAACCTACGTTTCGAATGTCCACGACATTAGGCTCGCCTTTGAGCGAGTGAATCAGCTCTTGGAAAAGGTTTTCTTTCTCGTGCACTTTGTCTGCGACGCCTTCATTATGGAACACATCAACTGCAGCTAGGCCCGCAGCCACAGCAATGGGGTGAGCGGAATAAGTGTAACCATGGAAGATGCTATTGGTGTATTCCGGCTGAGCCATGAAGGTCTTGTAGATTTCGCTTGTCATGATAACGCCGCCCAAGGGCTGTGTGCCGTTAGTCACGGTTTTGGCAAATGTGATCATGTCTGGTACGACATCAAATCGCTGGGCTGCGAAAGCGGTGCCCATGCGCCCAAAACCACAGATTACTTCATCAAAGATCAGCAGAATGCCGTACTTAGTACAGATTTCACGCAGTCGCTTGAGATAGCCTTGTGGCGGTACCAACACGCCAGTGGAGCCCGCCATGGGCTCGACTATAACAGCAGCGATGTTTGAAGAGTCATGCAGCGCGACAAGGCGTTCTAGGTCGTCCGCCAAATGGGCGCCCCAGGTGGGCTGGCCTTTCGAGAATGCCATATGTTCAGGTGAATACGTATGTGGCAGATGATCCACTCCATGAAGAGTCAGAGTCGAGAACATCTTGCGATTTGCAACCATTCCCCCTACAGAGATGCCGCCAAAACCCACCCCGTGATAACCACGCTCGCGGCCGATCATCCGCGTACGGCCAGCATCGCCTGTCAGGCGGTGGAAACCCAATGCGATCTTGAGAGCCGTATCAACAGCGTCGGAGCCGCCGGTCGTGTAGAACACGTGGTTCAGCGGCTCGGGCGCCATTTCTGCGATTTTTTCAGTCAGGACGAACGCGTCTGGGTGGCTCATGTAAAACGCCGAGACATAATCCAGCTTGGCCACCTGCTTCTGTACAGCTTCGACAATCTTAGGGTGCGAGTGCCCCATGCCTGAGCACCACAGCCCGGAGAAGCCGTCGAAGACTTTGGCCCCCTCGCGCGTGTAAAGGTAGCTACCCTGCGCATGGGTGATCATCCTGGGCTTTTGTTTAAACAGTGCGTTAGGTGTAAATCCGATGAAGTAGGAGTCGAGCTGCTTATCATTATCCATTTGGAGGCTCCATGTAATGGATCGACTGTATAAAGATTGGACACTAAAACACAAAGCGGAAGGTGGATAGGGCCACTTATTGTGAGTAACTAAGTCCATCTGGCTCGGTGTTTTCGGTATCGTGATGGGCGGGGGCAAGGCGAAAGCAAATGGTCATAAATAAGTATAAAAAGTGGTGCTAGTGCGTGGGGCCGATGCCTCCTGTCGTAGTATTAAACCCGGTGTTGTTGCCGAAGGGTGACGACCGTATTTTGGAATCGAATCGAATCGAATCGAATCGAATCGAATCGAATCGCATGCATGCATGCAATGTGTAGTGTCAGATGGCTCGGAGAATATAAAGGAAATTAAGCTTCCCATCGCAGGGCGTTTGCTCGGCGCTACATTTGCTCTGATAGTAAGCAATAGCTCGTTTGACGCCGCTTCCGATCTGGTTCAGATCAGATCTCGAGGCTACATGACGGTGGCGACCGAGGATGATACGCTCCCTATAGTTTCGTCATGGATGGCAAGCCGGAGGGCTTCCATAATGACTTGCTGAATGACCTCAGGTTATTCAGCAAGCAGAAAGGTTTCGTGGTGCGTCAGAAAATCCTACCTTGGACTGGTTTGTTAGCCGCCGGCTCTTCTGAGCAATATGATGTTTCCTTTACGTGGGCGATCATTACGGATGATTGGCTGCGTGTGTTCGACTTCGCTCCATCGTTCGCTACCGCCCAACATTTCTTCGTGAAGCTCAAGTCCGACGCCCAGATACTCAGGGTATGCAGAGCCTGTGCGGCAGGGCCGTGGGAGTGCAGGGCGGCGGTTCGTTTGAGGCTCGCCTGCCGGACTTGATGAAGATGCTAAACGCGTCAGGTTGCGAGTTGGGAGAAGTCATAAAGTATCAGGCATATCCAGAAGTGTATGCTGACCATTAGTAATGGCCGCGTCGAATATGTGATCAACTCATTGATAGGCGTGAATGACCTCATCCGGCTACGTGGACAGCTTTTCGAAAATGGGTTTGCAGTCACGGGAGGTGGGTTCAACGCCCGGCCAATACCTTAGAAAACCCAGAAATTTTTCACGGAATTCATGGAGACGGTGCGAAACAACCGCCGCCTGGCCGAGTTGCAGGTCAAGTGGCTTGGTGAAGCCTTCAAGGGTTTGCCCCTACAGTCCATCACTGACGTAGTGACAATCCACCAATTGGTTGGCCTAAAGTGGGGTTCAGGAATCAGCTTCCACGAAGAGAGATGAACGTTCGGGCTTGGTGGCTGTTGTTGAAGGCGATTTATTAACCGAATCAGTTCTGTGACCTATGAACCGCTACCCCCAATTTTATCAGCGGCTCTGTTCTATATGTTGTTAATCGGCCGCTTGCTGAAACTGCAGTCAACTGCTGAGCGTAAAGCCAATCGATTGGCAATGTGAGGTGCCGTCATGAGCGAATGGGAGATCCTTTGGCAGTCCCGTGATATTTTTCTAAAAGGGCTACTGAATACCATAGTGCTGTTCCTATTCTCGTTTTCGTCTGCTTTCGTGATCGGGTGCATAGCGAATTACTGGCTCGAACGAGGTTCCCTGCCTCGTTTGTTGGTAAAAAGCTACATGAACACGATGCGCACAGTTCCGTTTCTGGTGTTGGTCTGTCTCATCTATTACGGTTTGCCGCAACTAGGTTTACGTGTAGTTGCTTGGTTATCTGGGGTGGTCGGGTTGGCTATATACCATGGGGCGTATTTCGCAGAGATTCTGCGCGGCCCCAGGTTGATTGTGCCACAGGGGCAACTAGACGCAGCACTTGCCTATGGCTTTCCGCCCTGAAAAATGTACGGATACATAATATAGCCAGAGTTGTTGCTAGCCTCGCGACCTTTGATCGGTAATCAGATGATTTACGCGCTCAAGGACACAGCATTTTCGTCCATCATTACAGTTCAGGGAACTTACTGCTCCAGCCAAAACAGTCCAGGCGGGATATTTTGTCCCCACCAAGGCATTCGTCGTCACAATCACTTTCTATATCGCGCTAAGTATGTCCATGAAACGCTGTATGGGAGGGATAAGAAAATGTGGAATTCAGCGAGGTTTCGAGCATGCGTGGGTATCCTGAAGTGAGTATCAACGGGCTCTCGAAAGCTTTCGATGGTATTGAGGTCCTGAAGAATGAGACCTGGTGCGCGAAAACGCGGGTGGTGAGCGTTCTAGGAACCTCTGGGTCAGGAAAATCGACGATGTTGCGGTGTATCAACTGGCTTGAGGTGCCCGACAGCGGAACCATCGGAATTGGAGGACAGCGCATCGGGGTTACTGATTCGGATAAGCCTATGAGCTTGCGCGAGTTGGCTACCATTAGAGCTCGCACTGCGATGGTTTTCCAAAATTTCGGTTTATGGTCTCACCTCACAGTAATCCAGAATGTAATGGAAGTACCAATCCGAGTTAAAACACCCTGCGAGCAGAAGCCTGGCTCACGCTGAATATTTGTTGGCCAAGGTCGGTATGGCCGATAAAGCATACGCTTTTCCATTACCCTGTCGGATGTCAAAAGCAGGGGGCGCAATCGCGCGAGCGCTTTGCGATGAGGCCGCAAGTCATTTTATTTGATGAGCCGACCTCGGCCCTGGATCCAGAGCAAGTAGGAGAGGTTCTTCAGGCCATGAAGAATCTCTCTACCGAAGGCTTTACCATCGTGGTAATTCATGAAATGGAGTTCGCTAGAGCGGTATCAGATCAGGTGGCTTTTCTTGAAAACGGCGAGATCATTGAAGAGGCTCTCCCCAAAAATTTTTAGTAACCCCGGTACTGACCTGGTCAAAAAGTCTCGCGCTCGCGAGGTGATATTCTGCTACGTGAGACTTCCACTCGTACACTCGTCGGAAAGCGTTGTAATCTATAATAATTTGGCTGCCTAAGGTTGGAGGTTAAATGACAGCTTCGTTAATTGGTGAGCGGATTCAGGATCTTCTGGACCGGAGGTCTGCCGTTTCACTACAGCAGCAACTCTACCGCCACTTCAGGGAAATGATTGAGGATGGAACGCTGCGTCCGTCATCGCGCTTACCATCCACTCGAAGCCTGGCCACCCAGCTAGGGGTTTCGAGAATCACCATCGTTGCGGCATTTGACATGTTGACCGCTGATGGCTATCTGGTCGGCAGTATAGGAAGCGGTACTTTCGTTGTCGATCGGCCTCCCATTCGCTCTCATACCGTCGCTACGCGAGCAGTTCCTCCTGACGCAATCTCGCTGAGGGGACAATTGATACTCTCGGGTGCGTCTGGCTTGCAGCAGCGTGAGGGTGCGTTTTTGCCTGGCGTGCCCGATGTCGCTGCGTTCCCTTACGCTGTATGGCAGAAACTTCAGAACCGATACCTTGGACAACATCTGGCCCAACTGAGTGGATACGCCAATGGAGGAGGGTATTTGCCGCTGCGCAGATCATTGGCTGATTACTTGCGTGTAGCGAGGGGGGTTCGATGCAACCCGGAGCAGGTGCTTGTCACTATGGGAACTCAGCAGTCACTGGATCTGATTGTCAGGCTTTTGACCGACGCTAATGATCAGGTCTGCATCGAAAACCCGTCACATTGGGCCGGTGCGCTGATGCTCAAATCATTAGGGGTACGTTCAGTCCCTGTGAATGTTGATCGCGAGGGTATTGATATGCGTGACCAACACTACGCGATGAATCCCAAGCTTGTATTTGTCACGCCTTCTCATCAGTTTCCGCTTGGCAGTATATTGTCCAGCAGCCGCCGTGAACGCTTGCTTCGCGAGGCTGCGCAACGCAATTTCTGGATAGTGGAGGATGACTACGACAGTGAGCTAAGGTACGACCAAGCACCTTCTCCGTCGCTCCAGGGGGAGGATAGTTCCGGCAGAGTTATTTATTTGGGGACCTTTAGTAAGGTGATGTACCCCGGAATTCGAATGAGCTATATGGTCGTCCCATCCTCCCTGGTTAGCTCCATGGTGAGGGGCTTGCTGAGCCTTTACCGGCCTGGCCACTTACCCCTGCAGGCGGCACTAGCAGACTTCATAAGTGACGGCCATTTGACGCGCCATCTGATCAATGTTCGACCGTTGTATGCGGCGCGTCAGGCAGAGCTGCGAAAATGCCTGGCTGAAACCTTTGGTGACGCGATCAGCCTCAGTAGCGGCTTTGCTGGCTTGCACTTGACCTTGCGATTTCGTCAGGCTGTTGACCTCGATGCCCTACAAGCTCAAGCCGCCAAGCGTGATGTATTGCTGAGGCGGTTGAGCGCATTCAATCATGATGTAGGTCCCTTTGAGGATGGGTTCGTACTTGGCTACGGCGCGCTGAGCCAAGATGACATCGGAACGGCGGTGAAGCGGCTTTATGAGGTCTATCAAACCACACATAATGGCCCATGCTAATCGGAGAAATCCTTCACCAAAGGCAACAAGGGCGCTGCAGGCGTGACGCTCGGGTTGGCTGAATTCGTGGAAAGTCAGAAGTCGGTCTGAATTCGCTGATTGTTGTCGGAACCAATTCATTTGGGATACGTCGGGTTGTTGCACAGGAGCGATGGCTCTGCGCTCAATTCCGCCCAGCGCATTGCTCGGCTTAGGCCGCAGGTGGGCGTGCGCGGCGCATCGGCTTGCGGCTCTTGCGATAGCAGCCAAAGCTGCAAAGTTCTGAATGAAACCCGACTTCTTGGCATGTCCGCAGTCGTCGCGCGACCGCTACGAAGGCTTCGATCAACGAGCCACCGTACAAACCGTCGCGTTTTTAGTTCTCAACCTTCGAAGATCGACTGGCGCTTGAAAACGATGAAGCCTTCGTACTGCTTGAAGGTCGTATCGCAATCACCATGGACACTGGCGAGCGATTCGAGATGACGGCAGGCGATGCTGTGTCGATCCCGGCAGGGCACACCGGTGTGTGCGAAGTCTTGGAGTTCAGCCGCAAGTTCACTGTGGTTACGAGTGGAAGCGTCGAGTGACCAAGATTGCTCAACAGGCAAAGAGGCAGCGAGGGGCGTTTGAACCGCGCCGCTCGCTGCCTTTAATGAAGGGAAGGGGATGCTTGGCTGCTGAGGCTGCGACCTCAGACCCTGAAATGCTTAACGACAGCACTCAATTCGACCGCCAGATGCGCCAAAGCTTGTGAAGCTGCGGTTGTTTGCTGCGCACCTTCGGATGACTGAATAGAGAGCTCGCGAATATTGAGCAGGTTTCTATCCACCAAACGAGCCACATGGGCTTGTTCTTCAGTCGCACTGGTGATGACTAGATTGCGTCCGTTGATATCGTCATTTGCAGCGACTATTTCAGCCAATGCATGGTTTGCTGCGTCAGCCAGGGCTAGCGTCCTTTGCGTCATCGTGTTGCTGTTCTGCATGGTGGTGACGGCCAGTGCCGTACCGGCTTGAATGCGGTCGATCATCTGCTCGATCTCGCTGGTAGATTGCGCCGTGCGGTGAGCAAGTGCCCTGACTTCGTCCGCGACAACCGCAAAACCTCTTCCTGCCTCACCCGCCCGTGCAGCCTCAATGGCCGCGTTAAGGGCTAACAAATTGGTCTGTTCAGCGATCGCACGGATCACGTCGAGCACTTGGCCGATGCCTTGCGTTTGATCGGCCAATGCGCCTATTTGCTGCGAACTCGTTTTTACGTCACCGGTGAGGGTCTGTATGGCGTCTACGGTTTCGATCATGCGTTTTTGACCGTTCAAAGCAATGATTCGTGATGCATCTGAGCGCTCTGAGTTCGAGGCGGCATTTCTCGCAATCTCTTCTATCGCCGTGGTCATTTCGGTGACTGCAGTGACGGCTTGTTCGATTTCACTGTGCTGCTGTTGGATATCGCGGTCCCCTTCGGCGGTGATGGCATTCAATTGTTCCGCGGATGAGGCCAGTTGGTTTGATGAGCTGGTGATCTGTTTCAGGGTCATTAAAAGGCTTTGCTGCATGACGGACAGGGCTTGAAGCAGACGAGTTGCTTCGTCATTGCCTTGAGGCTTGATCGGTTGCGTCAGATCGCCTCCAGCAATGGTCTCGGCCAGCTTGACCGCCTCGAAAATCGGGACGGTGATACTACGAGTTAGCATGAAGGCAATGAGCAGGGTGCCGATCGCGACAAGCGCAATGGCTGCATTGATGCCGTTGGTGGCACTGTTATAGGCCTCGGCGGACCGCGTTGCGGCGAGCTCCGCACCCTGATTGGACTGGTCGATCAAATCGTCGAAATTTTTCGTCAACTGGTCGTAGGAGTCACGGATGGTCAGTAAATAAGATCGAGCATCCGATTTTTTACCTTCCCTGGAAATTCGAAGAAGCTCCAAATGATGAGCAGCATAGACATTCAGGCTTTTGTTGAATGTTTCGAGGCGGACCTTATCTTGCTCGTTCGTCAGAAGCGCTCCATACAGCTTCATCTGCTCGTTTACCTGCTTCAATCTTCCCGCTGTTTTTTCTTCGTAGGACTGCATATCCGTGTCAGTCGTCGACAGGATATGTTGCATCGAACCCATTCGGTAGCGGTTCAGGGAAGCGTTGGCAGCTCCCAGTGCCTTCACGCGTTGCATCCAGTTGTCTTTGATATCAATCGCTTCAGACTGGACGTCGTTGATTTGTTGTAAAGCAAAAAAACCCAGGAATACCCCGAGAAAGGCAATGACGGCAAAACCCAAAAAAGCCCGGGGGGCGATCCGAATCTTTCTTAAGAACATTTTTCAGTCCTGCGAACGGGGCAAAATTGCCGCGGGGTGATCCAGGGCAACTGCAATGGGAGAGGAGGTAGGCTGCACCCACCTCAGAAAAAGTCCCGGACACATTGCTGCGGCCGGGATATTCAGTACTACTCAGTCCTTACGTAGGGTTTGCGAGGATCATCCTCCAGCATGCAAAGGAAACAAGCCCAGCAACAAGCACACCGCTAGCAGCAAGAAACTCAGCGCAAATGCCCATTTAAGGGTGTATTTCTGATGGTCACTGAACTCCACACCCGCCAAGCCACAGAGCAGGTACGTAGAGGCCACGAGAGGACTAAGAAGGTGGACAGGCTGACCGACCAGCGAGGCCCGCCCGATTTCCGCCGCGGAGATACCATAAGCCGCCGCAGCCTTGGCAAGCACCGGAAGCACGCCGTAGTAGAAGGCATCATTGGACATGAAGAATGTGCCAGGGATACTCGCCAGCGCCGTGATCGGAGCCATGTAAGGCCCCCATGTTTCAGGCAGCATGGCCAGGAAGCTGGCTGACATTGCATTGACCATGCCGGTACCGGAAAGGATGCCCGCCAGGATGCCAGCAGCGAGGAAGATCGCGATCTGGTTCAAGGCTGTTGGGGCGTGAGCGGAAATCCGGCGACGCTGGTCATTCATGTGCGGGTAGTTGATCACCAGCGCGATGGAGAAGGCGACCATGAACAGAATGGAAAGTGGCAGCACTTCCATTACCAGGCCAGTCATCAAAGCTATCGTCAGGCCGGCGTTGAGCCAGAATAGCTTTGGACGACGCAACTCGGCGTTCTCGTCGGACATCGAGGGTAAGCCTTCATCATTTTCGTCGTCGAAGACTGTTGCCGCCGCACCTACCGACAGGCGGAGGGTGCCCAGACGCTGACGCTCCCGAATGCCGATGAAGTAGGCCAGTCCCATGACCCCCAGGAAGGCAACTACCATCACTGGAATCAGTGGCAGGAAGAGATCAGCGGTATCGACCTGCAAAGAAGCCGCAGCGCGAGCCAAAGGACCGCCCCATGGCAGCAGATTGGTCACGCTCGCCGCCAGGATCACTACACAGGTCAGGCACAACGGGTCGATGCGCAGCCGCTTGAACAAAGGCAGCATCGCCGTGATGGTAATCATGTAAGTCGTCGAGCCATCACCATCCAGCGACACCATCCCCGCGAGTAAAGTGGCGAAGATGACGGCCTTCATCGGGTCGCCGTTGATCAACTTGATGAATTTTTGAATGATCGGATCGAATAGGCCGGTATCGAACATCACGCCGAAGTAGAGGATCGCGAACATCACCATGATCGCGGTTGGCGCTACCTTGCGCAGCCCGTCGATCATCATGTTGCCCATATCCGGACCGAAGCCCGCGAGAAGCGCGAATATGATCGGGACTGTCGTCATGGCAACCAAGGGTGACAACCGCTTGGTCATGATCAGCGCCATAAAGGTCACGATCATGCCGTAGCCGAGAAATGAGAGCATTTGTATCACCTTGACGTAAAGTACAATTGTTTTTATGGATGCTGCGCATTAAAGCGCATCAAGGTTTCGCAGAAATTCGTCGGGAGAGAGCCAGTGAGTCATGCCAAGTGTTCTGGCATCAACTCATGTGCAGGCCGCCATTCAGCGAAAAGTCGGCGCCATTGGCGTATCCGGACTCATCGGAAGCGAGCCAGGCGCACATGGAAGCAATCTCTTCGGGAGTACCCAGACGGCGAGAAGGGATGTCCTGGATGATGCGATCCATGACATCGGCCGTGGTGATGGATTTGAGTTTGGCCGTGGCAACGTAGCCAGGCGATACGGTATTTACAGTGACCCCACGTGGGCCAACTTCGCGCGCCAAGGCTCGGGTAAAGCCGCGGATTGCGGACTTGGCGGTCGAATAGTTGACCTGACCCACCTGGCCCAACTGGGCATTGACCGAAGAGATGTTGATCACGCGGCCCCAGCCTCGTTCAGCCATGCCATCGATGACCTGCTTGGTCACGTTGAACAGTGAGTTGAGATTGGTATCGATGACGGCGGTCCAGTCGTTAGGTTGCATATCGTGGAAAACCACGTTCCTGGCGGTGCCGGCGTTATTGATCAATACGTCGATAGGCCCGACGTTCCTTCGGATCTCCTCGAAGGCCTGGCAGCAAGAATCCCAATCAGCAACATTGCCCTCGGAGGCGATGAAGGTGAAACCGAGCTCTTTTTGCTGCGCTAGCCAAGCGTTCTTTACGGGAGAGTTCGGACCACAGCCCGCGACTACGGTAAAGCCATCCTTTGCCAGTCGCTGGCAGACAGCGGTGCCTAGCGTTCCCATGCCTGCCGTGACAAAGGCGATTTTGTTGGTCATGCGTTAACTCCTGTTGTGTTTTCTTGTGGGGAGCATTGCGGGCGGCTTGCGGGAGCCACTGGCGCCTAATAGACCTCACTGAAAATTGTTTTGCAAGCGAACGCGATACAATTTATGCAGGATTCGCCGCATCCTTACGAACGGTCACCTTGCCGGAGCACGTGAGTACGTCGCCTTTTTCAGCCTTTTGGCCGGCCTTGAGCTTGCAAGAGACGGCGAAGTTTCAGTACCGCACTGTCAGGTGTCGTCAATGCCTTGAGGCCGCTGGTCCTGCTTGCCTTTTCAGCTGCGTGGGCCATGGAGAATTGCGCGAAGCACAGCAGATCGCTGTCCGTTATGAGGCTAGCCCGCTCGACGATCAGATGATCGTGGCGCTCCTGATCGCCGTTTCGCAGGGCCTCGAAAGCGCTGTCGCAGATATGGGTCGTCAGTTTGAGCGGCCGACCCTGTTCAAATGCATGTTGTTCGAACTCCTCGACCATCGATGCAATGGCGGGTTGGAAAGTTGCTAGCAGGGCGAGCTTGCCATTGTTTTGCAGCGCTTCCTCAATCATCGCTTCGTTAGGCTTGAGCACCGGAATACTCAGGGTGCGTTTGCACCGATCAATGGCGTCTCCAAAGGCCGAGCAGGTGAACAAAATCGCGTCGGCACCTGACTCTGATGCGTAGGTGGCAAGTTTCAGGAAGCGTTCGGTCAGTGCCGGAGTGAGTTCACCGGCGTCTGCCAGATCGCGGGACAGCGAATCCTCCATCAGATTCGCTAGCCTGGCCTCAGGCCAAAGCCGCTCGAATGCCTCGTTGATCGGCGCTATGGAAACCGGTGTGGCATGAATCAGATAAATAAGCGGTACGGACATGGAATTCCCCTGGGCGAGTATTGCGTTTGTAATGGGCGGTAGTTGGCACTGCATCGCCTGACGTGTTGATGTGCATCAGGTGTGTTATTTTTCTGCAAGGCTGCGCAATGTGGCGTCCCTGTTCATTCTCTCGCCATTGACTCCATCCTTTATCAATACTGGTTTCCATGAATTCAGCTGAACCGATCCTTGAACCACCATTGACGGGCGATCTGTCCAAAATGAAGCCCAAGATCAAAAAAGACCTGGCGGAGCAGTTGGCGCCCAAGATCATTGATATGGCCCGAGCCAGATCCATGCGCGCCGGCGATCCGCTGCGTGAAGAGGCCTTCGCCAAGGAACTGGGCGTCTCCCGCTCGCCGATACGGCGTGGGTTTGCCTTGCTCGCCGAGCTTGGCCTGGCCATCAAGGAACCCAATCGCGGGTATTTCCTGACCGCTGACGCGCGCGGCATCGACAGCGGAAAGCTGCCGTTGGAAGTTGATCCCTTTGAAGATTTTTACCTGCGTGTGGTCGATGACGTACTTCGCGGGGACATTCCGACGACATTTTTCGAAGCAGAGTTGATCCGCAAGTACGAAGTGCCTCGCGGACAACTTCTCAAGGTCTTGAGTCGCTTGGCCAACGAAGCAATGGTTGAGCGCAAGCCTGGGCAGGGTTGGGAGATCAACAGCTTTCTGCATGACTCCAAGGCCCACATCCAGAGTTATCGGTTTCGAATGGCGATTGAGCCCGCCGCAGTGCTTGAACCCGGTTATGAGGTGGATAAGGCCGCGTTTGCCAAGGCGCGCAAGGCACAGCAACAATTGCTTGATGGTGACATTTTCAAGTTGTCGCGATCGCAGCTGTTCCAAATCGGCGCACAATTGCATGAGCTGATTGTCCGTTGCTCGGGCAATGCTTTTTTTCTCGAAGCCATCCGTAGACAAAACCAGTTGCGTCGATTCATGGCTTACAAGGCCAACGTGGATCGGCCGCGATTGATCAATCAGTGTAAAGAACACATCCGTCTCCTGGATCTCATCGAAAGTGGACAGCGCGAAGAGGCCGCGGATTTTCTACGCACCCACCTCGATGTGGTCGGGCGACAAAAAACTGAAAAAGAAGCCAGGGACGAGCTGGAATACCAGCGCAGTCTTGAGGTTTCGATCGTCAGCTAAGCAGCATCTCCTTCAGCGCTACCGCCCCGTCCGCATCGACCGCTTGTCCGCCTTTCATCAAACCCGCGGCCACGCCCGTTGAAGAGCGCCTAGCGGTCAGTGCCGCCATCCAGCGCCCCAATTCGTCCATGATCGGGGCGAGGTACTGGTCCTCCCTGAGGCTGAGTGCAAGGTTGCACAAATTGTATATTAGTGCAATAAAATGCAATGTCGACATCGAAACGACATAACGCCGGTTTCCTCAGCACTGTCAGAAGGCAAATGGTCAGGACAACCTCTCGCCGAAATTGTACGTTGTGGTTACGATGTACATAAAGACGGTTTCTGGATACCGGCTCAGCAAATTCGCCCAATAAAAATAAGGGGTTAGCGATGCGTATTCTGGTGCTTCCTGGTGACGGTATTGGTCCGGAAATCATTGAGTCTTCCGTGGCTGTCCTGCAGGCCGCCAACAAAAAACTGGGTCTTGGCCTCGCGTTCGATTACGACGATGTGGGTTTCGCCAGCCTGGAGAAGTACGGCACCACGCTGCGTGAAGAGGTATTGGAAAAGGCCAAAGGCTACGACGGCATCATCCTGGGTACTCAGTCCCATGCGGACTATCCGACTCCCGAAAAGGGCGGTCGCAACGTTTCGGCTGGCTTTCGTATTGGTTTGGATTTGTATGCCAATGTGCGTCCAGCGCGTACTCGTCCGTTCCTGACTTCGAACATGAAGGAAGGCAAGACAATGGACCTGGTCATCATGCGCGAAGCGACTGAAGGTTTTTATCCGGATCGCAACATGAGCCGCGGCTGGGGCGAAGTGATGCCAACGCCGGACATGGCGTTGTCCACGCGCAAGATTACCCGCCATTGCAGCGAGCGGATCGCACGCCGGGCATTTGAGCTGGCCATGAAACGAGGGAAAAAAGTCACTGCTATCCACAAGGCCAACAGCTTTCACATGACCGATGGGCTGTTCCTGGAGTGTGTGCGTAACGTGGCCAGGGATTTTCCGGAAGTTGTTCTCGACGATCTGTTGGTCGATGCATCAACGGCCCACTTGGTGCGCAATCCTGAGCGTTTTGACGTATTGGTCGCGACGAACTTCTACGGCGACATCATCAGTGATCTGGCGAGTGAATTATCCGGCAGCCTGGGGCTCGCGGGCTCGATGATGGCCAGCGACAGCCACTGTTGTGCCCAAGCGCAACATGGCTCTGCGCCGGACATTGCCGGGCAGGACAAGGCCAATCCGGTCTCGATGATTCTCTCCGTTGGCATGTTGTTGCAGTGGATGGGTGAACACCATGGGCGCCCGGTTCTGATTGATGCAGGGGTGATGATAGACAAGGCCGTCGATGTCGTTCTGAAAAACCCTCAACAGCGTACCCCGGACCTTGGTGGCAGTTTCGGTACCCAGGCGTTTGGTGACGCGGTTGCCAAGGTTCTTCTCGGCTGATCGATCAGGGTGCCATGCCGGCTGCTCATTGTTTGCCGGATCAATAACAAGAAAAGCCTGTTCTTCCTTTCGCATCATCGGAGGAGCAGGCGCGAGGAGCGCACAATGAGTCAATTACTACTGGGTTGTATCGCCGACGATTTCACCGGTGGCACCGATTTGGCCAATACGTTGGTGCGCGGCGGAATGCGAACATTGCAAGTGATCGGTGTACCGGATGGACCCGTGCCGGACGATATCGATGCGGTGGTGATCGCTTTGAAAAGCCGTACGATCAGCCCTGAAGCGGCCGTCAACGATTCATTGCAAGCCTTGCAATGGTTACGTGCTGCGGGGTGCCAGCAATTTTTCTTCAAATACTGCTCGAAGTTCGACTCCACGCCACTCGGCAATATCGGTCCGGTCGCTGACGCTCTGGCGGACGCGTTGGGGGCCTCGTTCGCTGTCGCTTGCCCGGCATTCCCGGAAAACAAACGCACGATTTTTCAAGGTCATCTATTTGTCGGTGATTTGCTGCTGAGTGAGTCCGGAATGCGCCATCATCCATTGACGCCCATGACCGATGCCAATCTGGTCCGGGTGCTTCAACAGCAAACACCCAAACCGGTCGGTCTGGTCTCACACGAGGTTGTCAACCGAGGATCAGAAGCCATTTCAGCAGCGTTTCGCGACCTCGAGGCGCAGGGCTACCGTTACGCGGTTGTCGATGCCCTCAATGATGAGCATCTGTACGCGATCGGCCAGGCTGTCGCTGGTCATTCATTAGTGATCGGCGGTTCCGGTGTTGCCCTGGGTCTGCCTGACAATTTTCTTCGTCTGGAGTTGCTTGGTGACGCTCGGAACGCAGCCGCGTTGCCGTTCGTTGATGGCCTCGCTGCCGTAGTGTCGGGCAGCTGTTCGGTGGCAACCAACGGTCAGGTCGAGCACTGGCGAAAGAAACGACCGAGCTTTGCCCTTGACCCAATACTCCTTGCCAACGGGCGGAACCAGGTACGTGAAGCTATTGCATGGGCGCAAGACCTGATCCATGCCGGTCCGGTCCTGATCTACGCCAGCGCCGAACCGGATTCGGTTAAACAAGCACAACAGAAGCTTGGCATTGAAGCCGCCGCTCAAATCGTTGAGGCCGCATTGTCCGCCGTTGCTGTAGGGCTGTACCACATGGGCGTACGTAAATTGGTGGTGGCCGGGGGGGAAACTTCTGGGGCGGTGGTCAAGGCCCTTGGGATCAAGGCGTTGAGAATCGGCGCGATGATCGACGCTGGTGTGCCTTGGACTCTCGGCTTACGCGACGATCCGGTGGCCTTGGCACTGAAATCCGGAAATTTCGGTTCCGTTGATTTCTTCGAAAAAGCGTTGGCCAATGCACCATGACCTGCCTGTAGGCCTGTGTCGGGCCAGCGCCATGAGTTCTGATGGGCCAGTCAACAAGCTGTGTTTTGGACTGACAGCATGAAAGCGTTTTTCCAATCCATGAGGCTATGGTGGGCGACGCCTGTGATCGGCATCGTTGACGCATTGCTCGCCAGTTACTTCAATTGGCCGCTGCCCTGGATCATTGGCTCGTTGTTGGCGGTTACTGTCGTGCGCTGTCTGGGTTGGCGAGTTGCAGAGATACCTTATGGGCGTCTGTCGGGCCAGTGGATGATCGCGACGTCGATCGGCCTGCATTTCACCCCCGTTGTGTTAGAGCAAATCCTCGGGCATTTCGTGTTGATGTTCTGCGCAGCAATCCTGACGTTGCTACTGGCTCTACTGGGCATAGAGTTCATGCGGCGCAAGGGAATGGATCTCACCACCGCGTTCTTTGCATTCATGCCGGCGAACTTCTCCGAAATGATTCAGGCAGGTATCAGGCACAAGGCCAATGTCAGTCAGATCGCCGCTGCACACAGCATGCGGTTGGTACTCATCGTCTTATGTGTGCCCCCTGCGATGTTTTTTACAGCTCAGGTCTCGCCTTCAGTGGTGCATGACCGCTTCCCGAGTGACTGGCACTGGCTGTTGCCGATGTTGGCAGGTGGGGCGCTGACGGCCGTCATCTGGAAGCGCTGCCGGTTGCCTAATCCTTGGATGTTTGGGCCGATGGCCTTGTGTGCGGTGGTCACGGCCACGTTCAACCTGCAAACCGCATTACCTGTGGAGTTGAGCCACTACGGGCAACTGATGATTGGTTGTGCGCTCGGTGGCTATTTCGACCGGCATTTTTTTCGCTCGTCCCCAACATACCTTCTCAAGGTTTCGCTGTTCACCTTGGCCATGATTGTTTGCACGGTGATATTGGCAGCTGGAATGGGGCTATGGCTGCAGGTCCCGTCTTTGACGCTGGCCTTGGGGATGATGCCGGGCAGCAGTACTGAGATGTATCTCACCGCAGAAGCATTGAATCTGGCCGTCGGGATCGTGACTGCGATGCAGATCATGCGATTGGTCGTGGTGATGGTCTGTGCCGAGCCTGTTCATGGTTTGTGGTTGAAGCGCTTGCGTCGTTCCCAAAAGTAAATTGCTGCTCGGCGTGGCCTCAGGTCGCGCCGAATTGACCTTGATTCCTGCGGCTCCGGCGTTACCACTTGGCAGAAAACGCGTTCCGAAGCTCTTCAATTGCGTGCTCATGAAGGGGGGCAGGTTTGGGGTTGCTAATCATCCAGAGCTTCGCTGTTTCCTCGAGCTCTTCCAGCGCGAAGCTAGCTTTTGATACCGAGCTTTCCCAAACCACTGGACCAAGACGCTCAAGCATCACTCCACGAACCCGGAGTGCCCATTGCGCAACTTGAGCAGCGACATCAGGTGAGCCTGGACGTTGATAGGCGATCAAAGGGATATGCCCAACCTTCATCACTTGATAAGGCGTCAACGGTGGCAGGATATCGTCATTGCTCCAGACCCCGTTCAATGTCAACGCCACCAATGCAGTGGAGTGTGTGTGCACCACTCCGTTCACCGATGGATTGCGGTCATAGACCTGGCGATGCAGCTCCAGGGTTTTTGAGGGTTTATTTCCTGAAACCCAAGTGCCGTCCTTGCTGACCTTGGCAATCTCCTCGGGTTTCAGCCTTCCAAGGCAAGCATCTGTGGGGGTAATAAGCCAGCCATCTTCCAGGCGCGCACTGATATTGCCGGCGCTGCCAACGGTATAACCCCGGGCGAACAAGCTTGCTCCAACCGTGCAGATTTCTTCACGCAACAACTGTTCGATATTCAACGATCGCTTTCCTCAGTAAGCACTGGAGCGCCACGCTCAGGCGCGGAAGGGCTGATGTCGGAAGCCAACGAACGCAAATGCAGGATTGGCGATTTATCGGCGAACGAGCCACTCAGATGCTGTTTCATCAATTGCGCCGCTTCAGCGTTGTTGTCCTGTTCGACCAGCTCAATCATGCGGATGTGTTCGGCGCACTGTTTGTAAAAGCGGTTTCGGTCGATCATCGAGCGGTATTCAATCAGCCGCCGCATGTTGTTCATTTGCACCAGAATCATGTGATAGAGCGGGTTGCCTGAGAGTTGGATGAACTCTTCATGGAAGCGGATGCCGCTTTTGAGCAGAACGTCCGCTGGCAAGGTTTCAATTCCTCCCTCGAGCAGCTTTTGCTGTTCTTTCTTCAACCGTTGCAGCTTGGCAGCGTCGTGCCGATAAGTCGGCTCCAGCAAAGCCGCAGGTTCTATCAGCGAGCGCACCCTATAAATCTGTGCGAGGCTTTCCGGAGTCTTTGCGACATCCAGAAACCGCCAGCCATAACCCGGCTTCGGTGTTACCCAGCCGACCTTGCTTGCACGATTGAGGACATCGATGAGCTGGGCTTTTGTCAGGTCATAGCGCGTGCGTAGGAACTGCTCGGTGACTTCGGCAGGAATGGCATTGTTCAACCAGTCTTCGGAGAGCCGGTAATACGCGTCCGGTTCCTCAAACGGGACGGAATCGTCGGGTAAATCCCGGGTTTCCTGGAGCGGTTCGAGCACAAAAAAGCCGCGATTGGGCAGTTGTTCGAGGATCGACTGTTCCGCGAGCAGCACCAATGCCTCACGCGCCGGAGAACGCGATACGTTGAAGCCGTCCGCCACCTTCTGCGCGCTAAGGTGATCGCCAGGAGACCACACACCGGTTTGAATTTTTTGGCGGATCTGCACCGCAATTGTTTGCACCAGGGCGCTTGAAGCCATACTTGATTCACACATGAGGTTTTAGTGAGTGCATGCATTCCGGATCGGAAAGTGGAGGGCTCGTATTGCATTTTTACGCGTAAATAAGGGATCTGCCTTCCGGACACGTACCCTACCATCCGCCTGCTCGCACAAAATACGCTATTTTTCGTTTATTGTATTTTATCGTCTTGCAAATCAATTTCCGGTAGCGTCTATTAGGGGCTCGGCGTTCGAAATTGGCGTGCGTTTGGGCTTTCAAACCCATTCCGATCCGGGCTTGAGGGACGGCTTGCCAACGACCCCATGATCAACGCTTGTACGTAGGCATCACAGATTCAGCTCCGCTCGACACTCAACCGGTACCAACAAAAACAATAGTCTCGGGAGAATACGCATGCTCATTTCAAACCGTCGATTCAGCCGTTGCATGTTCATTGCAACCGCCGTGTCAGCGATCACGCTCTCGACCGCCGTCCAGGCATTGGATGCGGTTAAATTCATGGCCCCCGGTTCGGTAGGTGGGGGATATGACCAGACTGCCAGAATTCTCGGCAAGGCCTTGATCGAAGCTGATGCGGTCAAATCCATCACGTTCGAAAACAAGGGCGGTGCAGGTGGAACGCTGGGGTTGGCACAATTTGCCAACAGCACGAAAGGCGATCCGAATGCGCTGATTGTGGTCGGTGCCAACATGGTCACATCCGAGGAGCAGAACAAACCGCAAATCACCATGAAGGATGTCACTCCCATCGCCAGGCTTTTCACGGAATACAACGTGCTTGCGGTGCGTGAGGAGTCATCCTACAAAACGCTGGAAGACTTGCTGACGGCCTTCAAGGCTGATCCCTCCAGTATCAAGTGGGGTGGCGGTTCCAAAGGGTCGATCGATCACATTGGAATCGCAGAGCTGGCCGGCAAGATGGAAGTTCCGATCAACAAGGTGAATTACATCGCCTATGCCGGCGGTGGCGAGGTCGTTGCCGCGACGTTGGGTGGCCATATCACCGTTATTACCGGCGGCTACGCTGAACTGGCCAAGTATGTTCAGTCCAAGCAGTTCCGGTTGCTGGGTATCGGTGCACCGGAGCGGGTCGCTGGCATTGAAGCACCGACGCTCAAGGAGAAGGGGTACGACGTCATAATCAACAACTGGCGCGGCGTTTACGGTGCGGCAAATCTGTCTCCGGAGCAGCGCAAACAAGTGGTGGATGCCGTTCTTTCAGGGACCAACAGCAAGGTATGGCAAGAAAACGTCAAGGTGAACGCGTGGTCTCCGAGCATCCTGACCGGCGACGAGTTCGGCAAGTTTGTTGAAGAGGATCATGTGCGATTGCGCGCCATGCTGGTCAAGGTCGGGCTGCTTTAAATGCCCCGGCCTTCCAAGGTGGTGCTGACGCAGCTTGCCGTCGGCACGAGCCTGATTCTTATCAGTGGCGTGTTGGCTTACGGGGCCTTTCGATTTCCACCGGAGATGGGCTTTGTGATTCTCAGTGCCTACGTCTATCCCTATGCGGTAGCTGCATTTGTGGGCTGCGTAGGCCTGTTGCTGAGTTATCAAGCGATCACCGGTGGTTTGCGAAACCTACCTGACCATGACGACGAGGCTGCCACGACCATTCCCGGCGGGAAAGCCGGCGCGGCCTGGGTGACTGTTGGACTCTTGGGCGTGGCCTTGCTGATTGAAGTCATCGGGTTCGTGCTGGCGGCCGGGTTGTTGTTCGCTTTTTCGGCGCGAGGTTTCGGCAGCCGTCGTCCAGTGCGCGACCTCGCCATCGGTATCGCGCTGACCTTGCCCATCTACTGGTTGTTCAACGCCGGTCTAGGGGTTTCCCTTCCACACCTGATCAACGTGTGGATCTGACCCGTTTGAAGGAGTTAACAAGGTGGAAATTCTCTCAAGCCTGGCGGTAGGTTTTGCTGCTGCGCTGCAACCGATCAATCTCCTGTGGGGGTTTATCGGCTGTCTGCTCGGCACTGCAATTGGCGTTTTGCCGGGCATCGGGCCAGCGCTGACGGTGGCTCTGTTGCTGCCCATCACCGCCAAGGTCGATCCTACGGGCGCCTTGATCATGTTCGCCGGTATCTACTACGGCGCTCAGTTTGGTGGTTCCACGACCTCCATCCTGCTCAATACTCC
The DNA here is from genome assembly GCF_057334555.1 of Pseudomonas sp. AGC41. NCBI lineage: Bacteria > Pseudomonadati > Pseudomonadota > Gammaproteobacteria > Pseudomonadales > Pseudomonadaceae > Pseudomonas > Pseudomonas sp. AGC41. The sequence continues at coordinate 226,035 of NZ_JBHFJB010000022.1, read as the reverse complement.
CGGAGAATCGTCCTCGATGGTCACGGCCCTGGAGGGCAATCTCATGGCTCGCAACGGGCGGGCAGGACCGGCCCTGGCTACGGCTGCGATAGGGTCATGTGTGGCCGGAACCATTGCGACGCTGCTTCTGACGCTGTTCGCTCCTGTCGTTGCCACCCTGGCGTTGAAATTCGGACCTGCGGAATATTTTGCGATTCTGGTGCTGTCGTTCACCACCGTTTCCGCGGTGTTGGGAGCGTCGATGCTGCGAGGTTTTGCATCGCTGGGCGTTGGGCTGGTCATCGGCTTGATCGGTCTGGATTCCACTTCGGGGATCGCCCGCTATACCTGGGAAGTTCCCGAGTTAGTCGACGGTATCGAAGTCGTGTTGGTGGCGGTGGGATTGTTCGCGGTGGGGGAGGCGTTGTACAGCCTGCTCTATCAAAAGGAAGAAGCGGTACGTCGGCATCGTTTGACCTCGTTGTGGATGACACGTGATGACTGGAAGCGATCGGTTCCGGCCTGGCTCAGGGGAACGATGATCGGATTTCCATTTGGCTCAATCCCCGCCGGTGGTGCGGAGATCCCGACCTTCCTTTCATACTCCACCGAGCGCAAATTGAGTAAGCACCCGCAAGACTTTGCTGCCAGCAAGGGTGAGGGGGCCATCGAAGGGGTTGCCGGTCCCGAGGCCGCCAACAATGCCAGTGCAACGGGTTCGCTGGTGCCGCTGCTGACGCTCGGCATCCCGACCTCCGCCACCGCGGCCATATTGTTGGCGGCGTTCCAGAACTACAACTTGCAGCCGGGGCCGATGCTTTTCCAGACCTCGGGTGATCTGGTCTGGACCCTCGTGGCGTCGCTCTACATAGGTAACGTCATACTGCTGGTCTTGAATCTTCCGTTGGTGGGGCTTTGGGTGAAGCTGCTGCAAATTCCCCGTCCGTACCTCAACGCCGGCATTCTGGTATTCGCGACTATCGGGGTGTACGGGATGCGCCACTCGTCATTTGATCTGCTGCTCATGCTCGCCATCGGCTGGGTAGGAGTGGTCATGCGACGATTCGATTTTCCCGTCGCGCCCGTGATTGTCGGCATGCTGCTAGGGCCGATGGCCGAAAAACAACTGCGTAACGCGTTATCCATCAGTCAGGGCGACTGGATGGTGTTCGTGACGCAACCTATAGCTGCCTCGATTCTTGCGCTGACGCTGTTGGTGCTGGTGATTCCACCGCTGCTTCACGCACGTGGCATCAAGTTGCATGAAGACGATTAACGTTTTTCGGTGAAAAGCGTTGGGCCAGATGTCAGTTAGGAGTGAGTGGGTGCGATACGACATTACCAGCCTGGACCTGTTCATTTCCGTGGCAGAGGAGCGCAATTTGACCCGAGCGGCTCGAATCAAGCATCTCGCAGTGTCAGCCGTCAGTAAGCGTATTACCGAGCTTGAAGCGCAGGTTGGTTCAGCCTTGCTGATCCGCAATGCCAGAGGGGTTGATCTCACACCCGCAGGGCAGTCGTTATTGTTTTATGCGCGTCAGGTGAAGCAGACGATCGAACAACTGGACCATGAACTGGGGGACTATGCCGCCGGGGTCAAGGGACATGTGCGCATCCATGCCATCACTTCCGCCTTGTCTCAGTTCTTGCCGGACGATGTCTCGCGGTTCGTGTCGCTCTACCCGCAGATCAAGTTTGATATCGAGGAGCGTGTGGGGTCAGCAGTGATTCGCGCCGTCGCCGATGGGCGCGCTGACTTGGGCATCATAGCCGCACAGACCTCTGCCCAGGGTCTGGAGACATTACCTTATCGCAGTGATGAATTGACGTTGGTTGTTCCTGGCGGGCACCCGTTGGCACGTCACACATCGGTTCGATTCAAAGAAGTGCTGGAGCACGAGTTTGTCGGACCGCATCTGGAAAGCTCGATGCACACATTGCTGACAAGCGAGGCCGAAAAACTCGGCATGAATCTCAAGCTGCGGATTCGCATCAGCAGCTTCGATTGTATGTGCCGCATGGTGTCGACAGGCCTTGGGCTGGCGGTGCTACCACGTAGTGTGATTAACCAGTATCTGCGTAGCCACAAACTGAAGGCCGTGACATTGGACGAGCCATGGGCCCGTCGTTCATTGCTGCTTGTCTGCAAAAAATATGACACCGCCTCACCTACTTTGAAAACGCTGATCGATCATCTGAATCATCGTAAAGATGATTGAGTGTTCTCTATCGGAGAACGCTGGTGTGGCGATTGATCAATTTTCAATAGCGGGGGCTGCTTCTAATATCGACCTATCAGCGGCATCGATGGGTTAAGCCCGGTCCCGCGACCATTATAAAAAAGCCTGAGCGATATGAGCATGACCAAGACTGCCTGCGACCTCAACAACCATCTTGTGATTGATGACGAGCCGTTTGCTTACATCGATTTGAACAAGATGCTGTCGCCTGTACAGGTGTCCAAGCTTCCTTATTCGATTCGCATCCTGTTGGAAAATGTTGCGCGTTGCTCGCCCGAATCACTGCCATCGGTGCTGGCTCGCGCCATCGGAAATGGCCCGGATTGCGAAGTGCCTTTCCAGCCTAATCGATTGATGTTCCATGACACGACCTGCTTGCCGGCATTGGCCGATTTCGCCGGGATGCGTGATGTGGTGGCTGAGCTGGGTGGTGATCCGAAAGCGATGAATCCACTGATTCCGGCGGTACTGACCATCGACCACTCAGTGATCGTTGAGCATTATGCCGAGGCCGATGCCGTAGAGCAGAACCTGGACATCGATTTTCGTCGCAACAGCGAGCGCTACCGCTTTATCAAGTGGGCGCAAGAGAGCCTGGACAACTTCAGGGTGATCCCGCCTGGCACCGGCATTATTCACCAGATGAACATGGAAGCGTTGGCGCAAGTCGTTTGGGAAAGTCGAACCGAAGAGGGTCAACGCTTGCTACACCCGGACGACATGGTTGCCACCGACAGCCATACGCCAATGATCAATGCCATCGGGGTCTTGGGTTGGGGGGTGGGTGGGCTTGAAGGGCAGGCCGCCATGGTCGGTGAACCGGTACCGATCAGCTTCCCGAAAGTGGTGGGCATTCGTGTAACGAATGCCCTGCGTCCCGGTGTCACCGCGACCGACCTGTCGTTGCATGTGGCCGAAATCTTGCGCAAGCGTTCGGTCGTCGGCAAGTTTGTCGAGTTCACCGGTCCCGGCCTATCTGCCCTGAGCTGGGCCGCCCGAGGAACCGTGTCCAACATGGCGCCTGAGTACGGCGCCACTGTGGTGTTCTTCCCCTTTGACGACGAGACCCTGTCCTACTTGAAGCTCAGTGGTCGATCAGAGTCCCTGTGCAGCAAGGTCGTCAGCTACATGAGCGCCCAGCCACTGTGGCGACGCGATGAGTTGGCTGAACCGCAGTTCGATGAATTGATTGAGTTGGACCTGAACAGCATCGAAGTCAGCGTCGCTGGCCCACACCAGCCGCACCAGCGTCAGAAGTTGTCCAACGCCGCAGCCTCGTTCCGAAATGAGGTGATGGGGGGGAGCAATTTGATTGCCGGACCTGCGCAAGCGACGTTTTTCGAGCCGTCCTTCAATGAGCCGATCACCCACGGTGCGGTCGTCATGTCGGCGATCACCAGTTGCACCAACACAGCCAATCCATCGCAGATGATTCAGGCCGGACTGCTGGCACGTAAAGCTCGTCAGCTCGGGGTGACTCGCAAGCCGTGGGTCAAGACGTCGCTGTCTCCAGGGTCTCGCGTGGTAGCCGATTACCTGGCAGAAGCTGATCTGCTGGAGGATTTTTCTGCGTTGGGTTTCGACCTTGCCGGTTTTGGTTGCATGACCTGCATCGGTAACTCGGGCTCGCTTGAAGAGCATGTGGAGCTGTTTGCGGATCAAGGTCTGAAGGGTGTAGTGGTACTGTCCGGTAACCGAAATTTCGAAGGGCGAGTCAATCCCAAGGTGCCCGCTGGCTACCTGGCATCCCCAGCCCTGTGTGTGGCTTATGCCATCGCCGGGACCATCGATATTGATCTCGAGTCGCACGCCTTGGCCAATGATCATGAGGGTAACCCTGTTTACCTTTGCGATCTGATGCCATCCGACGCTGAAATCGCTGCCCAGGTAGCCAAGGTCGTCAAGCCAGAGTTTTTCCGGCAGCGCCTCGCCAAGGTCTGGGAGGGTACACACCACTGGCAATCGCTGTCGGCTGAAGGCAGTGTGCGGTTCCCATGGAGCCCTGATTCAACTTATCTGCGCCGCCCACAATACTTGGCCGATATCGCGGCTGAGCCAAAATCCACCTTGGCCATAAATGGTGCGCGCACGCTGATGGTCTTGGGTGACAACGTGACAACGGACCATATTTCGCCAGCTTATTCCATTCCTGCCGATAGCTTGGCCGGACAATGGTTGCTGGAGCGCGGTGAAAATCCCCAAGACCTCAATCAATATTCCACCCGTCGAAGCAACCACGAAGTGATGTTGCGTGGCGCCTTCACAAACAAAGCAGTGAAAAATCGGCTTCTTGGCGACATGCAACCCGGGCTCGGTGCTTGGGCGTGGAACGCTGATCACAGCCAATGCCTGCCTCTGTACGAGGCGGCCAAAAGCTATGCCGCCCAGCACACACCGATGGTGGTGTTTGCAGGTATCAATTATGGCGCCGGTTCCAGCCGTGACTGGGCGGCAAAGGCCCAGGCCTTATTGGGTGTCAAAGCAGTCGTGGCGCAAAGCATCGAGCGTATCCATCGCAGCAATCTGATCGGCATGGGCGTGATTCCGTTGCAGTTCAAGTCAGGTCAGTCTGTCGACGATCTGACACTCCAGGGTGATGAGCGTTTCGACTTCCTGGGGCTTGATGATCTTAGCGTCGGTGAGAACCACGTGACGCTCGTCATGCATCGCGCGAATGGCGATCAGCAACAGGTCGATCTCGGGGTACGTATCGATTCCCTCCAGGAAATTCGCTACCTGGTCAACGGAGGGGTGCTGCCCTTCGTGATTCGCAAAGTGGTCAAGCGCACACGTCAGTGATTTGAGTATATGGCCTGCGCGCAGGCCAGTATTGCGATTACAACAATAAGGAACAGCAGTTATGCACGGCGATAAAAGCAGCGCAGGTATACCCGATCTTCGGTTCTTTCAAGCGGCGATAAAACCCGCCGCACGGGACTTAAACACATGGCCATGGGCGCAGGGATCTCTGTGCTTGGCTCGCTGTTGCCCGCTGGTTTCGCCCAGGCTGCCGACCTTCTGAAAAACAAACCTGTTACTTGGAGATCATTCCTATGTACGCCTATGTCGGGTCACGGACTACTCGCGAACGCAATGCCCGCGGCGAGGGTATCAGTGTCTACCAAGTCGACCAGGAGGACGGGACTCTGGCCTTGATCCAAGTGGTCAGGGACCTGGTTAACCCGTCGTTTCTTGCGTTGAACAAGGCGGGCGATCGCTTGTACACCGTGCACGGCGACAAGAGCGAGATCAGTGCCTTCAGCATCGACGAATCCAGCGGAAGGTTGGAGTTTATCAACCAGCAAAGCTGTGAAGGCAAGAACCCGGTGCATCTGGCACTGGATCCGACCGAGCGCTTCTTGGTGGTCTCCAACCACATCAGCGGGTCATTGGCGGTCATGCATGTGGCCGAGGACGGTTCGCTGGGGACGCTGAATCAGTTGGTGAAGCTGGAAGGTCCGATGGGACCGCACCGGATCGAGCAACCTTTTTCCAAGCCGCACTTCAACCCGTTCGATCACAGCGGCAAGTTCGTGCTGGTCCCGGACAAAGGTCTGGATCGGGTGTTCAGTTTTCGCTTTGACAGAGGTCAATTGATTCCTGCCGAGCAGCCGTTCGTGGTTTCACGTGAAGGCGCGGGCCCCCGGCATCTGGCCTTGCACCCGACAGCGCCTTACGCCTACGTGATCAACGAGTTGGATTCGACGGTGACGACCTACCATTTAGATGCTCAGGATGGTTCGTTGAAGCCTTTGCAAGTGCTGACTTCTTTGCCATCCACGTTCACTGGCAACAGTCGCGCCTCCGAGATCGAAGTCGATCGCAGTGGTCGTTTTGTTTATGCCTCCAATCGTGGCTATGACAGTGTGGCTGTCTTTAACATTGACCACAACACGGGTTTGTTGACTCCGGTGGAGTTCATGCTCACTGACGGCAAAACTCCACGCTTCTTCATGCTAACGCCGAATGAACGGTTCCTGTTCGCACTCAACGAAGACAGCGACAGCATCGTTTCGATGGCAATAGATCCAGAAACCGGCGGATTGAGCAAAACGGGATTTTCGGTTTCCACCGGCAGTCCTGTATGCATGGTCTTTTCCGCTTGACAATGTGCTGACTTACAATAATGCAATGACAGAAGCAGGCTCCGGTCTGATTCGAGTGAGGATCGCTATGAATAACAATAAGCCTGATGAAGCCGCGATTGTTCGCAAGGTCACCTTGCGTATTATCCCTTTTGTGTTCCTGCTCTACATCGTTTCCTATCTTGATCGTGCCAACATTGGTTATGCCGCCTTGCAAATGAACAAGGAGCTCGCGTTGTCCAGCGAGGCCTTTGGCTTTATCTCAGGGATCTTTTTCATCGGTTACTTCCTGTTTGAAGTACCCAGCAACGTAATGCTCAATAAGTTTGGCGCCCGGGTGTGGATCGCCCGCATCCTGGTCACGTGGGGGGCCATTGCAGCCCTGACAGCGTTTGCCCAGACGGCCAATCAACTTTACATCCTGCGATTTTTCCTGGGGGTTGCCGAAGCAGGTTTCTTTCCGGGAATTATCGTCTATCTGACGTTCTGGTTCCGCTCCAAGGAGTTGGCGACCACCGTTGCACTGTTCACCGCCGCAATCCCGGTGAGCTACATCATCGGTGCACCGATGAGCACCTGGATTATGGATAACATCAGCTGGTTCAACTGGAGCGGCTGGCGTTGGATGCTGTTTCTGGAGGGCATCCCGGCCGTTTTCCTTGGTGTTGCCTGCTACTTCTTCCTGACGGATAAACCGGAACAGGCGAAATGGCTCAAGCCTGAAGAGAAAGAATGGCTGATTGGCGAGCTCGAGCGTGATCGTCAGAGTCGCAAAAACGTGAAGAGTCTGAGCGTCTACCAGACAATGACCAACCCAAAGGTCTTGTACTTGTCGTTCATCTACTTCGTGTACCAGTGCGGCAGTCTCGGTGTTGGCTACTGGATGCCGCAGATCATCAAAAGCTTTTCCGAGTCACTGACCCATACGCAGATCGGTTTGATTGCCATGTTGCCTTACATCGTGGCCACGGCAGCGATGATCATCTGGTCGCGCAGTTCCGACAAACGCAACGAGCGCAAGCTGCATTCTGCAATCCCGTTGCTGATCGCCGCACTAGGCCTGGTTGGCGCTGGTTTGGTTGGTAATGCATTTGTAGCGATGGCGATGATTTGCGTCGCACTGTCCGGGCTCTACAGCTTCAAATCACCGTTTTGGGCCCTGCCAACGTTGTTCCTTGATCGGGCAACAGCTGCCGTATCCATTGCAGTGATCAACTCCATCGGCAACCTCGGCGGCTTTGCCGGACCTTCGCTGATTGGCATCGTCAAGGGCGAGAGCCAAAGTGCCGCCAATGGTCTGCTGTTCCTCAGTGCATTGTTGCTCCTGGGTTTTCTGATGACCGTGTTCATGCGGGTTTCTAACAAGGACGCCGCGCAAGCTACCACCGCTGTCAGCCATGAAGCGCGGTGACAGTCGATCGGGCTGGCGGCCCTGCAAACGGTGCCCCCGGTCAATGCAGAGCGATAATGGCAGGGTCGATGTGAGCTGATGTTTCACGCGATACACTCGTTTTTTAGTCGCTCTGCTTTCCGGATCTTCAATCATTTCGCTTATGCCGTTTTCAAGCCGGCAGGGCATTTTCAGGGCGCTGTTTTGGAGCGTGGCATGTATAAAAATAAAAAAGTAATCGGCACCTGGCTGGCTGTTTCCCCGTGCATCTTCACAGGCATGGCGCAGGCGGAAGGTTTTGTTCAGGACAGTAAAGCCAACCTGCAAATGAGCAACTATTACTTCAATCGCGATTTTCGTGATGGAGCAGGGCAATCAAAACGCGAGGAGTGGGCCCAGGGCTTTATCATCGATGTGCGTTCCGGCTATACGTCAGGCGTCGTCGGTTTTGGCTTGGATGCATTGGGCATGCTGGGCTTGAAACTCGACTCCAGTCCCGACCGCAGTGGTTCCGGTCTGTTGCCCACTCATTCCGATGGACGCGCCGCCGACGAATTCAGCCGGCTCGGACTGACCGCGAAAATGAAATTCTCCAAGTCCGAACTCAAATACGGCACCTTTATACCCAAGCTGCCGACCTTGCAGGCCAATACCGGGCGTATCCTGCCTCAGACATTCGAGGGCGGCCTTATCACGGTGAAGGAGTTCGATGCACTCAGCTTCAGCGGTGCGCGCTTCAACCGCATGACGGATCGTGATTCAACCGATGCCAATACACTGACGTTGAACAACAAGAATCTGCGTTTTTCCGGAACGGTCGAAAGTGATCACTACCTGATGGGGGGCGCTGAATATGCGTTCAGTAAAGACCTGACGGTCACCTATCAGTACGCTGAGCTCCAAGATGTTTATCACCAGCATTTCTTTGGCCTGAACCACACGTTGAACCTGGGCCCGGGTAAGCTCAAAAGCGATCTGCGCTACATGCTCAGCGATGATGCGGATGCCGCGCGCGGCGGCGAAATCGACAGTGGTGCGCTTAGCGGCATGCTCATCTATAGCCTGTCTGGTCATTCCCTGGGCCTGGGGCTGCAAAAGATGAATGGTTCGACATCGATGCCCTACATCAACGGTACGGACCCTTACCTGGCCAACTACATCCAGATCAACGACTTTGCCGAACCTGGCGAGCGTTCCTGGCAGTTGCGCTACGACTACGACTTTACTGCGCTGGGCATGCCGGGTCTGACGTTCATGAGTCGCTATGTCCGTGGTGATCAGGCCGATGCGAAAAACAGCATTGGCGCCGGGAATGAGTGGGAGCGCAACACCGATGTTCAGTACATCTTCAAGAGCGGAGCGTTGAAAAACGTTGCAGTAAAGTGGCGCAATGCAAGTTATCGATCCAGCTTCGCACGTGGTGCCGATGAAAATCGCTTAATAGTTTCCTATACCTTACCGATTTGGTAGGACGTTCAGTGGCCTCACTCTTGGAGCAAAAAATGAATGCTATCGACCGTGCGGTAATCGATGAACTGGCGCCAAACGGTGTCCTGAGAGCCGCCATTAACTTCGGCAATCCTGTCCTGGCCCAAAAGGGCGCGGATGGCCAACCGCAAGGCGTGTCTGTTGCGCTGGCCAAAGCCTTGGCTGAAGAGTTGGGCGTACACCTAGAGATGGTGACCTTCGATGCGGCGGGCAAGGTCTTCGCGGCGCTGGAGGAGGGTGCATGGCGCATTGCTTTTCTGGCGATTGAGCCAGTGCGAGAGCAGCAGATCGCGTTCAGCGAACCTTACGTGATCATCGAAGGGACTTACCTGGTCGCCGCCGACTCACCCTTCCAGACGGTCGAGGACCTTGATCAGCCTGGGCTGAGGCTGGCGGTTGGCAAAGGTGCAGCCTACGACCTCTACCTGACACGCACATTGAAACATGCGCAACTGGAGCGGGCAGAGACGTCGGCAGGCGCCGTGGATCTGTACGTTGAACAGGCTTTGGATGCGGCGGCAGGTGTACGCCAGCCTCTGGACGCCGTCGTTGCGGACAACGGGAAGTATCGAGTGATCGAAGGTGCATTTACTTCCATTCGACAAGCCATGGCGGTTCCACGCGGTCATGACTCGGGGGCGGCCTATGTCAGGGATTTTGTCGAGCGCAAAAAGGCAGAAGGCTTCGTTCGTGCGGCGTTGGACCAGAGCGGTCAGGCTGACGCGACCGTCGCACCATCGGTGTGAAACGGCTCTTGTTGCGGATCAAACGATGGAATCGCCCGTAAGCGATCGCAGATATTGAGGTAGAGAAATGGCCGAGGCCGCTGATGTCGTTGTGCAATGCCTGGAAAATGAGGTTGTGGAGTACGTATTCGCCACCCCCGACAAGATCTAACAACGCCGCGTCATCAGCGTCGGCGTAATCCTCAGTGGCCTGCCGTTTGGCACCATTGATTCCAAGACCGGCGAACACCTGGGCTACAAGGTCGAACTGGCCAAGGGCATCGGCCAGGCGCTAGGCGTTGAGACCAAGACCGTCTCGGGCGCATAATGGGGCGGCTATGAAAGCCTGGTTACCGTGGCCGATACCCAGGACCGCAACAGTGCGGCGAACCGTGCTTTGAACCCGATGGTGCGTTTGCATGTCGGCTTGGAGGACGTGGCGACGTTGATCGAGGACCTGCAACGCGGCTTTTCCGTAGCTGGTTGATGCCGTTCCCGCGCAAGGCGGGCAGTGGTCGAGGGGGGTAGCGCCTCACCAGTTTCGCCGGCAAGGCGATGATCAGGAAGCTGTTGAAATCAGGCAGCCGGCGACAAACCACAGGTCACCGGCACTGCTGCCGATGACGTCAATTGCAACGAGTACTCGAACAGCTCGGCGTTCAACAAGCGACGGCTTGGTCACCGAATTGTCCACGTTGAAGATCGCCGCGTTGAGTGTGCTGAGCTGATTGACTGGGCGATGGCGGCGAGCACGTCGGCTTCAATACCCAAGTCGGCCACAATTGCATTCGCTTTGCCGTTCACTTGGCTGGCGATTCTGGCGGTGATAATTGTGCGTCTCACAGTGTTCTCGTTGAGCCGCCAGCCTGTGCTGCGCAACGTTCTTATCGTTAAACCAGAGGGCTAAGCGAAGGCGAAGTTCTTACTCCCGCTGCAGAGTTCAACCAGAGCAGAATTGCTGCGAGGGAGGCGGCGATTATCAACGTAAGCCACAGGATGACCAGCAGGGTGAACGGGACGCTATTGTTTAACTCACGAAAAATGCTGAAGGCAAAAGCCGTGTACCAAGACACGCCCGAAACTGCACCTGATGCGAGAAATAAGGTAGCTCTTCTACGGGATATTCCAAAGAGCAGGGGGCGACTCAAGTCCCGGAGTGCTTCTGGCAACAAAAACGCGTGGATGATCAGGCCATTGAGGGTCAGGACGATCACCACAATGACCTTCGCCCAAAGTTTAGGGTTTTCAAATTTTCCGGCGACTCCATTGCGTAAAGGGCAAGGAAGCCAAGGTCCGAGAGCCACAGGAGGCATAGCCCAAGAGTGACCGCGTCGCTGACGAAGTGAAAGTTCGTCCGATTTCAACGGGGAGGCTACCCCTGCGCATCCAACGCAAAATCCACAGGTCTAGCATCGTTGCCCCGCCGAGACCGAAGCACATGCCGAGCAGGTGTATACCTACGAGGAGTGTAAGAACCTTTAGCTGTGGGAGGGGATCAGGCAACGGAACGCTAAGCGCAAGTGTCTGCAAGTAAGTGACCACTGCCGGAGAGCGCAAGTAGGCCGCCGAAAGTCCTGAGAGACGTTCGTGTTTTCATTTATTGCGGCCTTAACATCAGCAGGTGGCGGGGGCGTGGACGCTACTCATGAAGGCACCGGTGCTTGAGCATCGATCAAGCCCAGGCTCTTCAGCTCATCCCAAAAGGCTGCCGGAATACCGACCTTCATCGCCTGGACATTGGAAAGGATCTGTCCCGGTGAACGCGCCCCCGGAATAATCGCGGACACTTGCGGATGTGCCGCTGCGAACTGCAAGGCGGCCGTATGAATGTCGATGCCATGCCGGCTGGCAACTGCCATGATTCGCGCGCGCTTTTCTACCGCTCCGGCCGGTAGATCCAGGCTGAAGTTATAACGGCTGCGCCCTCCCAGGAATCCATCATTCAGGGGTGTGCCAACCACGACACTGGTGCCCTTGCTTTTCAGCGCCGGGAAGGTGTTGCGCAACGCATTGCCGTGGTCGAGTAGGGAGTACTGGCAGGCAAGCAATACGATGTCAGGCGTCGGGTCATTACGGGTCATTGCCTGAATCACGGCGTTCGGTGTATTGACGCCGAAGCCCCATGCCTTGATGAGCCCTTCATCACGCATCTTTTCAAGCTCAACCATCGCCCCTGTGCGCGCGATTTGATACGCCGCTTCCCATCCGCCTTCCAGCTCAGTGTTATCGGGCGAGAGGTCATGGATAAAGACGATATCGATACGTGGCAGCCCGAGGCGCTGCAGGCTGTCTTCCACGGAGCGTCGCGCGCCTGCCGCGGTGTAGTCATATCGATAGGTGAAGGGCGCCGGCGACTTCCAGATCGCATGGTCCGCACGCGGGCCACCAGCGGCCGTCAATACACGGCCGACCTTGGTGGAGACCACGTAGTCGTCTGGATTTTTGTCATGAAGGAAGCGGCCTAGACGGTATTCGCTCAAGCCAAACCCGTAGAACGGCGAGGTGTCGTAGAGTCTTACACCCGCATCCCAAGCGGCCTGCAGGACCAAGCCTGCCTGCTCGTCGCTGATCGGTGCAAAGATATTGCCGATCTGGGTCCCGCCCATGCCAAAGCGTTGAGGCGTGATGTATCGCATTGCCTGCGAGGGTGAGTTGAGGGGCAGGTCTGCGCGCACGAGCCGCCCTTGCGTCGGCATTACGCTTCCGCGCTCTCTCAGCGAAGCAGGCGCTGGGGCTGCTGCGATCGAACTTGCGATACTCGATGCTGGCAGCAAAGCGGCTGCAACGGCACCGGCCGCCGAAAAGGTAAGGAAATCTCTTCTGTCCATCCAACGTTCCTTTCGCGAGTTGAGGCTTCACGGCCTCATCGAAGCCGGTATTCGTACGAGACGTTAGAACAACGCCAGTTAGCCGGGTGACCCTAATACGCCCTATCTTTTGCACAATCCTGCCGATACGCTTGTACTGGGCGCGCGCGCTCAGCAGACTCGAACATTCCGTTAACAAGGTGCATGTGATGACGAGCGGTTCCTTCTCGCAGTTCCGTTTCAGCCCTGCGCATTCCCCGAGCGTGCGCGAACCCGCCCAGCCCAACGAGCGCGTCCAGGCACTCAAGCGGCTTATCGAAAAAGTCACCCCGCAGATTGGTTTGAACGAGGTCTGCAAAACGGCGATTCCAGACCTGACCTTTTATCGAATGGCCGGGCTGGGTACGCCCACCTACTGCGTTTATGAGCCCTGCGTGGCTATCATCCTGCAGGGCGCGAAGGAGATCACGTTCGGCGAGGAGGCTTGTGAGTTCGGGCCGGGGGCGTTCTTCGTCACATCGGTCGATATTCCGACACTGGCTCGTGTTACCGCGGCGAGCGAGCAGACCCCCTATCTGTCCGTCGTGTTGAAGCTCGATCTGTCCATGCTCAACGAGGTGATCCAGACCCAGCCTCCGCTTAGGCAAGAAGTGACCCCTGAGGCGCGAGGTTTCGCCTCTGGCGCGGCGTCAAGCGAGTTGCTCGACGCGTTCGCTCGACTCTCCACGCTGATCGAACGGCCGCTTGAAGCCGGCCTGATGTCGGATCTTATCAAGCGGGAGATCTGCGTTCGGCTGTTGCTCAGTGGAGCCGGCCAGTGGCTGCGCAGCGTCACTCGCGATGGTTACCGAGACAAGGGCATCGTGAGAGCCATTGAGTGGTTGAAGCATCACTATGACAAGCCGCTGCACGTGGCCGAGCTCGCCGAACGATCAGGCATGGCCAGCTCGACGCTGCATCACAAGTTTCGCAAGCTCACCGGCACCAGCCCCGTTCAATATCAAAAATCGTTAAGGCTGCTAGCCGCGCGCAGCCTGATGTTGACCGATAGGGTCGACGTGAACACCGCCGCGTTGCGGGTCGGCTATGAAAGCGTCGCCCAGTTCAGCCGTGAATATGCCCGACGTTTCGGAGCGCCACCCTCGAGAGATATCAAGCACGCACGAGAAAATGGTAGTCGGCTCGACTAACCAAGCCACCGATGATGTGGCTTGAGTTTACTGATGAGTTAAGGAGGCTTCTGAATGTTCTGGTTGGGGCCATTCGAGTACAAATCAAAAAAAGAGCTTTTGGATAGGCTCAAAGTTTATCTACAAAAAGCGCCAGCAGGCATGACCAACAATAAGTTTGCAGTCAAAAAACTACACCTGTTGCTTGCGATGCATCCGGACGCGGACAGAAAAATTGGCGTCGGAATTGACCACTTCAGGATCGAGAGAAATGCATTGGGGGCGGGAAGGGGATCTGGCTCGTCCGCGTGGATGGCAGTGAAGATACCTTTCCTACAAACGGTGCATCACTGGCGTCGTTCAATCAGTCCATGGCAAGGCATGCGAGGCATTGAGGTTTGCAGTCGTCCGCAATTGATCGCATTTCGCGATTCACTTGGTCTGCCTGTAACGTGTGCGGCGAGCGGAGTGATCATCACGCAGCGAAAAGATTTGCACCTCGATCACAGGGAGCCGTTTTGGATGCTGCTAGAGCGATTATGCCAAGACCGTAACGTCGATTTAACTAAGCTTGAAACGTTTGGAAACGGAGAAAAATTGGCGTTGGTTGATCAAACTATCTCGTCTGCCTTTGCGCAGTACCATCGTCTTCGTGCGGAACTTCAGCCTTTGCTGAAAGCTGCTAACGTTGCGAAAGGGGGCGTCATGTCGGTAGGACTTAAGGTGAGGAAGAAGAAATCGATCCACGGTGAAGGTCGGAGGGTGTAGGGGCCGCCTTTTTTCGTCGGTATGTATCTCCGAGCCAATCCAGCGAATATAATCCGTTGGTTGAATGACTGCCCCCTCAGTGGCCGTCAATATATCTCGACTGCTGGCTTGGAATTGCGACTGCTCCTGCTCTTGATACAGCTTCAAAACAAGTCCATCCCTACTTCAGGAATAAAAGGAAACCCTTAATTTCCAATGAGTCAGACACCAGCTACGAGTCTCGTTTGCCGCTCCAATTATTTTTCTATAGACTTCCAGTGAAGTATGTAGAAACCAAAAAAGAGGCTTAGCCCTGAATGGCACTTACTTAACCTTCTTCGGGTGACCATTCTTTCTGACCTCGGCCCTGGCTGATCGACGTGTTTTCATCAGCATGGGATAAGGCTTGGATCTTCGTTTTATGGCGCGCGGCTCAATCCTGCCAGGACGTTGACCGACCCGTTTCTGGGCAATCAGCTCAAGCAGATTCAGCAGCGATCCTCTTGCTCCTGAGCCCCGTACTGCCCCAACGCTAGGCACAGCTGAAGGCTATGCTTGAAGCTCAGTTCGCGAGGCAGACAGTCGGCGAGCAGCGCTGATTGCGCGATGAGCATCCGTATCAGGTTGTGGGCCAGCAAGTAGATCCACAACTCTTTGACGGCCATGCCCGGTGTCTTGCAGCTCAGTACCTCAAGCCCCAGGGTAGTCTAGAGGTTGCGCAGATCCAGCTCCACATGCCATCGGTCTCTGAACATTGATTTGAGGGCGGCTTTGGGCACCTGCTGTGGACAATTCAAAGTAGTGACCAGGATTTTCCCTCCGGTCTTCAACTCGCGTACTGACAGCGTTTCAGGTGCCTCGTCGTAATAGGCCTGGCCCATCCAGGACGGCTCTGCCTTGGGCTTTTTCAACTCAACCAAATGATCTTCCGACCCCAAGGCTTTCC
Organism: Pseudomonas sp. AGC41; assembly: GCF_057334555.1. Classification (NCBI taxonomy): domain Bacteria; kingdom Pseudomonadati; phylum Pseudomonadota; class Gammaproteobacteria; order Pseudomonadales; family Pseudomonadaceae; genus Pseudomonas; species Pseudomonas sp. AGC41. The sequence continues at coordinate 210,459 of NZ_JBHFJB010000022.1, read as the reverse complement.
CAGCTGAAAATCCGTGCTACGCCGTCGAGCGCCGTATTGTTCAGACACCCCGTCCACGCCTCGATGTTGCAATTCAAATAACAAAAAGTAGGTTGCGTAGTAGGCATCGCCCAGCACGATGTCACCTCGTTCCAAGGTGTCGAGCATGGTTCTGAGCAGCGTCTGCTCATCACCGCCTTTACCGCGGAAACGTCCCAACGAAGCATCCAAAACAGCACCGCCGGCGAGGCAAACGATCCCCACCAAGCGGCAGATGGGAAAGCCCAGTCCGGCTTCAGCCCATGAGATTGCGGATAGGCCTCTTGGTTCGCCGGCGTATCCGGCAGGGTGACCGTAGTGCCATCCACGAGACGTACTGGTCGCCCCCTCCAACGCCACGATGATGGAGCCCGGTTGCTCATTGATGCCCCCGTGGAGCGCAACAAAGTTGAAACCATCTCCACCGGCAACCGCGCTCTGGCTTTGCAGTAAGCACCGGTATGAATGCTCTTGGGCTTCAACCCCTCGCAGGAGCGTCTGATAGAAAAATCATTCACGGCATTCTGGCAGGAGCGATCGGCGCTCATCGCCTGGGACAGAAACATGGACAGTGTTTCGGTCGGCGGGAATAGCCGTTGACGATGCTTGGGTATAGACGATTCGACATCTTGCAGTAGCTCTGGGTCGGTGAGCAGCTTGAAGAAAGCACGAGCATTGCTATTCGTGGCGTGCTGGCGGATACGGTTCTCACATCCTGAGTGGCCATAAAGTCCACGCCGACGACACACCCATTCGCGCACTCTCACCCGGCACCGGCAGAACCAAACGGCGAGCCTATAGACGTATGTCCGCGGCGATCGTCCCGCCGTGCGGTTTTCTATGCCCTGAATCGGTGGCAGGCACTGGTGCGCTACTGCGATGACGGGCGGATTGAGATCGACAACAACGCTGCCGAACGAGCGTTGCGCGCCTGTCGCGCTAGGCAGAAAAAATTAGCTGTTCGTCGGCTCCGATGCCGGTGGAGAGCGAGCTGCTGCGATTTATAGCCTAGTGGGCTCTGCCAAACTCAACGACCTTAACCCGCAAGCCTATTTGACCCACGTGCTGGAGCGGATCGCTGACCACCCGATCAACGGGGTAAAGGAGCTGTTGCCCTGGAACGTTTCCCTTAACCCCCTCGAACACAGCGAGGCTGCTTGACTCATGCCCAAAACGACTCCTCCGTCTATGGTTAAAACCGACCAGGTCCTGGTGCTACACATCGAATTTAAATGAATAAACCTTCGATCTGGCGTCGAGTTGCGGTGCCTGAAAACATTACCTTGAGCAAGTTGCATCAGGTGATCCAGGCTGTGTTTGGCTGGAGCGACACGCATCTGCATGAGTTTGAAATAGATGGTGAAAGTTACGGCATGCCTGACCCGGACTGGGACCCTCCGGTGATTTTTGAGCAGCGTAAAAAGCTGATCAACGTGCTGTACGGGAAGAAGACGTTTCGTTATGTCTACGACTTTGGCGACAACTGGGAACTGCGCATCAAAGTCGAGAAAACCTTGCCCGCGATTATTTTCCCGCAGGTGCCGTGTTGCATTGATGGGGCCAATAGACGCCCGCCAGAAGATATTGGCGGTGTGCCTGGTTATGAAGAGTTTTTAGCGGCGCTGGCAGATCCGAATCATCCCGAACATGAAGAAATGTCGGAATGGTATGGGGATGATGGATTTGATCCGACAGCAGTTTGACTGCGATTGGGTCAATCAATGGCTAAAGAGCAGGTGAAGGCCTGATCAGCAAGAGGGTGTCGGGCCGACGCTTACGATTCTGCACATCCAAACCGCTCCATTACTTACCATTTTGCATCTCAAAAAGGCCCCCAGCCTGTGCGCTGCTGTCGTGTTTGGTGCGGGTCTGTTGACACGCAGGACTGCGGTGGATAGATTGTATGCATTGCTGCACACATAACATATTTGTCATGGAGGGCCGATCGTTTGACGCAGTGAAATGAGCATGGGTAATGAGATGGTTCAGGTTCCCATCAGCCTTCAGCCGCCCTGTCACGGTAGCCACTATTGGCCGCCGGAGACGCGCAATTCGCTGATCGCAGAGCATCCAGCGCGGCCGGCTTGGAGCCTTTCCCGACACGCCCTCGCGAACGACCGTCGTGTGCAGATTCCCGAGCTGGTGAACCACAACTGGCTTCCTCTCAGGGTTTTGCTTAAGCGATCGACCCAAAATTCGAGCGACTACACCAATACAATAAGCAGGAGTCGATGATGAACAGATTTGAAAACAGAGTTGCAATCGTGACTGGCGCCGCAGGCGGCATCGGCTCCGCGATCGCGGCGCGCTTGGCAAGCGAGGGCGCAAAGGTAGTAGTCAGCGACGTCAATCTGGAAGCGGCGAAAGTAGTGGTCGAGGGGATCAACGCTAGTGGGGGTAAGGCAGTTGCGATAGCTGCCGACATTAGCTCAGGTGAGGCATGCCGTGGCCTGGTAGATACGGTAGTAAAGCAGTTGGGGCGTATCGATGTTTTGGTCAACAACGCAGGGATCAACCGCCGCGGGAATCTTTTGGCATTGAGCGAGGACGATTGGCATACCAGCTTCGCCATCAACCTAGATTCTATGTTCCATCTGTGCCGAGCAGTTCTCCCGATCATGATCGAGAATGGGGCCGGCGCCATTGTTAACACTGCATCGCAATGGGGACTTTACCCAGCACCAGGCCACATTGCCTACAACGTCACAAAGGCAGCAGTAGCATCGTTTACCCAGAACTTAGCACGGGATTACGCGCCGCAGAATATTCGGGTCAACGCTGTGTGCCCTGGTGAAATCCATACTCCAATGCTTGAAGCTGGCGTGCTCCGCTCCGGCCGGACCATTGCCGATTTGGATAAGATGGTGCCGTTCGGGCGTATCGGTAAGCCAGAGGAAGTGGCAGCGGTGGTGGCCTTCCTTGCCTCGGACGAGGCAGCGTTCATGTGCGGTTCGCTTGTCGAAATCACTGGGGCGCAGGCAGTAGCGTAAGAAGGAGGTCTACCGTGGAGCTGCATGAGCGCCGCGATAGGCCTATGCGCTCGTTCATCGTCCAATTATTGTATCCCTTCAATACAATAATGAGGCTGCATCTGGGCGTTGACTAGATTAGGCATCGGAAGACTCCAGTCCCAGCCATCGTCTGATCCGCAGAACGGTTCGGCGCAGGTGAATCATTGATTTCCCCTGAGCGCAGAGCTTTTGGGCCGTATGTACCTATTCACCGTTACCGATGCCTCATCGGCGGTTTATCCCAGCGTTATTGACCAAAACATCGATGCACCCAGGCCTGCCCAGTACTGTGTTAGCCGGTCAAAGATAGGCCGCGTCGCACCTCGCGTCGGCCCCAATCGTGCAGGCTCTGCCGTAATCCTTCGAGGTGGTTCAACCACTGTCCAGGCTGCCCCCCAGAGATACGAGCGTGATTATCTCCGTCGTACCTCACTTTTTTTGCCGGCGGCTCCAAATGCTGGGCAGACACTCTCGCCACCCACTCCTGTGTGCTTTTTCAAGGTTTTCGCAATCTACGATCGATAGTGAATAATCATCAAAATCGAGATTGCATAATGTGTTCAGTGCTGCGTACAATTCTTCCGTCGCCCACAGCCGGGTGACTTCTCATGCTCTGTTGGCCTCAAGCCAACAACCGTTTGACGAACCGCCGGTGAACGTACTCGTCCGTTGCCGCCCGTAGGTCGGCAGGAAATGAGCATATGAGTAGCTCCTCTATCGCCGATAAAGATCGGGCGTATATCCATCCCTATACCAATCTCTCCCAGCACCGTGAAACTGGCCCCTTGATAATCACTAAGGGGGACGGTATTCGCGTCATAGACGACAAAGGCAACTCTTATATCGAAGCAATGTCTGGACTATGGAGTGTAGCATTAGGCTTCAGCGAAAAGCGTCTGATAGACGCAGCTGCCAAGCAGTTTGAATTGCTACCGTACTACCATAGTTTTAGTCATAAAACGCACGCCCCGGCGGCGGAGCTTGCTTCTCGGCTGGCTGAGCTGGCACCTGGCGAACTGAATCATGTATTCTTTACTAATTCAGGATCCGAAGCCAACGATACTGCAATAAAAATTCTGTGGTATGTCAACAATGCACTTGGAAAACCTCGGAAAAAGAAACTTGTTTCTCGACACCAGGCTTATCATGGAGCTACTGTTGCGACTGGAAGCCTTACTGGCATTCCATCAATTCATCGAGATTTCGACCTTCCGGCAATCCCCGTTCATCATTTAACCTGTCCGAATTATTATCGATTCGGCAAACTGGGTGAGACGGAAATCGAATTTTCCGCACGTATGGCCGACGAGTTCGAAGCGTATATTCTTTCGGAGGGTGCGGACACTATCGCCGCATTTTTTGCGGAGCCAGTAATTGCCGCTGGGGGCGTAATACCGCCGCCAGAAGGTTATTGGGCAGCTATTCAGAAAATTTGCCGTCAATACGACATTTTTCTTGTGCTTGACGAGATTATCACCGGCTTTGGGCGATTGGGTACTATGTTTGGTGCGGATTATTATGGTATTAGTCCTGATATCATGGTGCTTTCCAAGCAGTTAACTTCCTCGTATCAACCATTGGCCGCTGTTGTTGTTTCTAGCGAAATAAATGATGTCTTGGTGTCTCAAAGCTCTAAGCTAGGCTCATTCGTACATGGGTTGACAACTTCGGGGCATCCGGTTGCTACCGCTGTCGCACTAGAAAACATAAGAATTATTGAAGAGCGAAACCTCGTTTCCCACGTAAAGGACTTGTCGAACCATTTCCATCAACGGCTGCGCTCATACGTTAACCATCCGCTGGTCGGTGACGTACGCGGTGTAGGACTTATGGGTGGTATCGAACTTGTATCCAATAAGGCTACCAAGAAACCATTTGATAATACTGGAACGTTGGGCGCTTTTATCTTCAAACAAGCGCATCAGCACGGTTTAATAATCCGAGCGATCTACGATACGATTGCATTTTGCCCTCCTTTGATAAGCAGCGAGCAGGACGTCGATCTAATCTTTGACGCATTCTCGGAAACTCTAAATGACGCCGCAAATTGGGCTAATGCCCAAGGGCTGACGTAACCCTGAAATTCGATATTGAGAATAAGGGCTGAGTAAACCAAGGCGCTAACTGATCAGCGTAGCGGTACAAGTGCCGCTGCGCTTGATCTAGCGCGACCATCTGCTTTGCTTTGCCCTGTCTTATAACCAGCCATTGTCTGATGGGTGGCTTTCTGTGGCGCGGGTGTAATGATCCAGCGCAGAAGTGAGGTTTCGTTACATAGGGGTATCTTCGTGCTTTCGTGCCAATGCCCTTCGAAGGAGTGGTGTTTAGCTTGATAAGTAGTTTGCTGTTGTAATGCTATTACGCTGTAGTGGTGCTGCTGTGCATTGGACTATGTAGCCTCCTGAGAGAGGTGTTATACATGGATAGAAAATATTGCTCTGCCTATTACAATAAACTCTTTTAAAAAGGTACAAAAAAATGGCTCGGTATTTTGCTCGCTCTATTCGCAATGCGGTTGTGCTTTCAGTAACGTGCAGTGCGGTTATGGTTCATTCCTTCAGCAACGCTGCTGAAGAACAGCTATGGAAAAATGTGCAAAGCGCTGGTGTCCTGAGATGTGGTGCTGCGGTCGCTGCACCCTATGTGATGCGGGATCCTATGACCTCGGAATACAGTGGTTTTTTCTCAGACTTGTGCAGGAATTTCGGTGAGAAAATCTTAAAAGTAAAAGTTGAGTTTGTGGACACAAACTGGGACAACTTGATTGCCGGCCTGCAAAGCAAAAAGTGGGATTTGGCAATGGGCCTCAACGAAACGCCAGAAAGAGCTATGGCCATTGCATTTTCCGCTCCCGCTGCAGATGACCAAACGACATTACTTATCAATAAAGACAATCCGAAGTTTGCTGCAGCGGGCAATAGGATTCAGGATTACGATAAAGAGGGTGTTAATATCGTCGTGATGGCGGGGACGTCCCAAGAAAAGGCCATTAGCGCGGTAGTCAAGAAGGCCACGATCTTGCGATTGCCAGGGCTTGACGAAACAAGGCTCGCGGTCATAACCCGACGGGGGGATATTATCGCGGACTCAAGTGACACTAATCGCATGTTTGCAGCCGCTAACAAAGATTGGGCAAGAGAAATTAAGCTTGATCCACCTTTAGCCAAACAAGGCGTTTCATTCGGGTTGCGGCGAGATGTTTCACCTGCGGATCTTCAAGTTCTGAACATTTTTATTACTCAACTCCGTGAAGCTGGTGAAATTGACAAGGCTATTAATGCAGCCACCGTTGCAGAAGTCTCCTCCAAGTAAAAAATCTCAAATGGCCCTCCTAAATGGCGGGCCATTTTGAGAGTTCAAGCGCGCTGCAACTGAGCGCCGAGAGATCAGCCCAAGAATCTGAGTCAACAATGGAATTTTGATCGCCTTGATTAAAGCAACAGAAGAATGTTCAGTACCTATCACTTACTAAGGCAGTTTGCGCGTAATTACAAAAGTCGGCTTTCGCCGGGGCTAGTGTATTTCTAAGGCTTGTTAGGAAGGGTAGGGAAAGGAGTGTCGATGAAGCTGGGGTCATACTCAGCTATCTGCGTGGCTACGTCGATGCCAGAGAGGCTACGATGTTGAGCCACGCTGTGATGATCACCGCTGAATTAGGTTACGGATATGTGAGCGGTGAGGTTCTGCTGCATGTAGTCCAAAAAGCGGCGTTGGAATAGCATGGTATGTTGATGCGCTGCTGCCTCGGCTGCATCGCCATCGCGGGCCGCGATGGCTTGAATAATATCGTCGTGATCGCGACCTAAGCGATTAGCACTCGCTGAACTTACGATATAGTCAAAATGCAGATGTAGCAAACGCTGCCCTTCGCCCAGCAGACGCTCATAATAGTTGATGAAGTACGGATTACGTCCTGCCCGCGCGATGGCCATGTGGAAAGCTTTGTTGAGCTCGGACATGACTTGAAAGTCTCCGCTAGTGACAGCGTTTAAATAAGCCGCATCCGCCTGGCGGATAGCTTCGAGATCTTCTGGGCGATGCTGAGTGGCTGCCAAACGAGTGACGACTCGCTGCATCAGGTCCAAGGCAGCGACATAGTTGGGGAACTCCTCGATCTCAAAAGGCGTAACCAGCGTCGTGCGATTGGGCAGGATGACTACCAGGCCTTCAGTGATGAGCCGTGCCAGTGCGTCGCGAACAGGGGAGCGAGAAAGGCCGAACTGCGCCGCAAGGGATACTTCATCCAATTGCACGCCTGGCTTGAGCTTGAGAGTTAGAATCTGCTTGCGCAACTCTTCGTAGATGTAGCGGCCGCCATGGCGACGAGGGCCGCCTTCAATTTCATTATCAGTTGCCATCATCAGGTCTCGGTTGGTCTGGCCCCTATCATACAGGACAATACTTTTTTATATCGTAATCGTTACCGACCACGTGTCCATTAGACCGAGACACTAGAGGCGCTTCCTTGGATGCCGTTTCCTGGTGTTTAACCCCCATTCAAAGGAGGTGTAACCCCCAGGTTCCGATGTCAACGAAAGCGCATGTCTTAAATTCCTTTCGATGTAACAGGTCACGGTAATTGGCGTTTTTTTCTTTTGCATAGAAGAACCTAAATTCAAACCTGCCCGGAGAAGGGCCGTGCTCAGATTACTTCTGAGCGCGGCCCATTTAAGGTCACTGCTTTAGACCTTCTCCCCAGGTATCGCTCAGCATGAAGCCCGCGGCTAGTGGGTCATCCGGATCCACTCCCAACTGCTGAAGCCCATACAGCCATGCTCGACCGGTGACCCGTGGCAGCACCGCCGCTCGCCCAGCCACCTCAGTAGTCCCGAGTAACTCGACTTGGAATTGTCCGCCAATGGTCGAGCGCGACACCAAGCTATCACCGGCCTGAACAAGGCCACGTGCAGCCAAAGTAGCGAGATTGGCCGAACTACCCGTACCGCAAGGTGAACGGTCCACTCGGCCTGGGGGCAGGGTGGTACACGTCTGATAGGTGCGCTCATCTATTCGGTTACGAAACATCACGTATGCCACTTCGTTGACAGAAGGCAGCAGCGGATGCTGGATATTCAACTGGCGATTGATTACATCCTTGAGTGCTACACCTGCATCAGCCAACGCCCGAGCGTTTTCTGGGGCGATGCTTATCCCGGTCTGATCCACGTCGATCAGCGCGTAGTAAACACCACCAAAAGCCACATCGACCTTAATTTTACCGAAAGCTTCAGTCTCAATAACCAGATCCAGGTGTTCGACAAATGACGGCAACATGTCGAGTGATACGCTCAGGCAACGACCGTCCACGCACTTGGCCCGGGCGGTGACTAGACCTGCCGGGGTGTCCAGCACCACGGTGGTCTCTGGTTCCTGCATCTGCACCATGCCCAGCTCAAGCAGAGCGGTCACGACGCAGATGCAGTTACTGCCTGACATGGGGTGCGCTTTATCCGCTTGAAGCACGATGAAACCAGCATGAGCTTCGGGGCGGGTGGGCGGTAGTAGCAAATTGACCGACATCTGCAGACAGCCGCGGGGCTCCAAAGTCACCAAGCGACGAAGACTGTCGTCGACCTCGTTGATGTAGTTCATCTTGTCTAGCATGGTGGTGCCTGGAATGCCAAGGACGCCACCGGTTATGACCTTGCCGATCTCGCCTTCGCAGTGCACTTCCGCCAGTTGCAGGGTCTGTTTCCAACGCATGGCGCTACCTCACTTAATGTACCAGCCCCAAGGCTGATCGCTGTTATAGGTGGTGATCTGCTTGGTTTCGAGGTAGTTGTTCAGACCCCATTCACCCAGCTCACGACCGATACCGCTTTGCTTGTAACCGCCCCACGGGGCCTCGGTGAAGGTCGGTTGGGAGCAGTTGATCCAGACAATTCCCGCTCGGAACTGACGCGCCACGCGCTCGCATCGCTTCAGGTCCTTGGACATGACTGCGGCACCTAAGCCAAAGCGCGAGTTATTAGCCGATTTTACAGCTTCTTCTTCGGTATCGAAGGGACGGATACAGACCACAGGGCCGAAGATTTCTTCATTCCAGATCCAGCTGTCTTCCGGTACGTCGGCGAACACAGTCGGCTGCAGATAGAAACCTTTGTCCAGATGTGCCGGGCGCTCACCACCCGATACCAGGCGCGCGCCTTCTTCCAGGCCGCGGGAAATGGCTCGCAGAGTTCCGTCGTATTGATTACGGTTGACCAGTGGGCCGAGCAGAACGCCTTCTTCCATACCGTTGCCAATCTTGATCTTGCTTGCTTCTTCCGCCAGGCGAGCCAGTAAAGGTTCATACGCCGAGCGCTCTACCAACACTCGCGATGTTGCAGAGCAGACTTCGCCTTTGTTCCAGAAAATCCCGAACATGATCCACTCGACGGCTGCTTCGAGATCGCTGTCGGCGAAGATGACGAAAGGCGACTTCCCGCCCAATTCCAGGGTGACGTTCTTGATGTCTTGAGCGGCCGCTTGCATGATGCGGCTGCCTACCGGGACGCTGCCGGTGAAGGCCAGTTTGTCCACACCGGGATGCGCGGTTAGAGCTGCGCCAACCGTAGTGCCTGGGCCAGTGACGATGTTCAACACACCGGCTGGCAAGCCGGCCTCATCGGCAATGCGTGCCAACTCTAGCGCGGTCAGCGATGTCTGCTCGGCAGGCTTGAGGATAATGCAGCAGCCTGCCGCCAAGGCTGGCGCGATTTTCCACGAGGCCATCAGCATCGGGTAGTTCCAAGGCACGATGGCCCCAGCTACTCCGATTGGCTCCTTGCGTGCTAGCGAGCTGAAGCGATCGTCGGACAGCGTTACTGGTTTCTCGCGCTTTGCATCCAGCTCCTCGGCCATATTGGCGTAGAAATCGAAGCAACCAGCAGTGTCGCCGATGTCCCACATTGCCTCCGGGAATGGCTTGCCGTTATCGCGTACTTCAATGGTCGCCAACTCTTCTTGACGTGCCCGAATGCCGTCTGCGATCTTGCGCAGGTAGGCGCCACGCTCGGCACCGCTGAGACGCGACCAAGGACCTTCATCGAAGGCTGCGCGTGCTGCTTTGACAGCCAGATCGACATCTTCGGCGCAACCGGATGCAACGTTGGCGATCAGGCTTTCGTCACTGGGGTCGAAGGATTGAAACGAACCACCATTGACTGGGGTGACCCATTGGCCGTTGATATAAAACTGGTCGTAGCGGTTCATGCGTTTCCTCCAAGGACGGCAAAGCGTCGGGCACTGAATGCAGAGAGATTCTGAGTAGGGGTGCGTTGAGCAGCGAGGTCACTTACCAAGCGGCCGGTTGTGGCGCCAAGGGTGAGACCAAGTTGGCCATGACCGAATGCCAGGATGGCGTTCTTCAGTCGTGGTGAGCGGTCGATTACAGGTTTGGTGTCTGGCAGAAACGGGCGATAACCGACCCCAAATTCCATGCCCTGGGTATTCAGTTGCGGCAACACGCGGCGGGCCTTTTCCATGATGATTTCGGCCCGTTTGAAATTCGGTTCGGAATTGGGCGCGGCGAACTCGATGGTGCCGCCAATCTGTAGACCACGGGTCATCGGTGCGAAGCAAAAGCCACCGTCTGCATAGATCACTGAGTGGCGGATCTCTACGCCAGGCTGCGGGAGTACCGCTTGGTAACCGGCAATGCCGGCGAGCGGGATGTTCACGCCGAGCGTGTCGAAGAAGGATCTGGCGCCGGTGCCAGCTGCGACTACCAGCACACTGGCGGGTATCCGGCTGCCATCGTCCAGCGTCACGCCAGTAGCTTGATCGTGGTTCTCATTGATCTTCACCACCAGCTGGCGCAGACGTACACCACCTTGGGCAATAAAGCTTTCAGTTAGAGCGGCGATGAAACCTTCGGTGTCATTCACCGCACGCCAGTCAGGGAACATCAGGCCATGCTGGAATTTTCCGGCTAAGGCCGGCTCCAGATCGCCAATTGCTGCACCGTCCAACTCTTCGGAGCGGAAACCGAGTTGCTTGCGTAACTCCAGATGCGGCCGCTCGTGGGCCAGTCCTGCAGAGGAGTCGAACACCTCCAGGACTGGCCGATCGCCGAGCAAGGTTTTGTCCGGGCAGGCGTCGAGGAGTGGAGCATAGTCTTCATACACATGCTGGGTCAGGCGGGCCATATCCTTCGCGATCTCATTGATCTTCGAAGGGCGTGCACAGGCGAGGAAGCGCATGAACCAAGGCAGGATCCCCGGCAGCGCGCTAGGGCGCAGGGCCAAGGGGCCTTTCTGATCGAGCAACCAGCCTGGGATCTTCATTAAGATGCCGGGCTTGGAGAGAGGGATTACTTCGCTTACTGCCATCTGGCCGCAGCTCCACTTGGCGGTACTGTCACCGGGGGCGGCTGGGTCGATGAGGGTGACCCGGTGGCCGTCGCGCTGCAGGTACAGCGCGCAGCAAACGCCGACGATACCGCCGCCGATGACTACAGCCTGTTGCGATGACGCTTGCGGGTTGTTCATGGATGCAATGCTCAATAAATAGGTCGGCGGGATTAGGAGCAGGTGTGGGAGGGCAGAGTCATAGCGTCGTGCCTCCCACTACAAGGTACTCCGAAGAGCTACCGAGTTAGGCCTGCGAAGATTCAAATACCTTACGGAATTCGGTCTTCTCTTCAACGGTCAGAGGCAGCAGTGGTGCACGAGCGTTGCCGACCTTGAAGCCGGCCAGCTCAGCGCCGTACTTGACCTTTTGCACGAACTTGCCGCTTTCCAGGTTAGCCATGGCCGGGAACAAGCTGCGCATAATCTGCTGGGCGCCGCGGATGTCGCCGCTGGTGAAGGCTTTGTGGAAGGCTACGACCTTCTCCGGGAAGATGTTGGCTGGACCGCAGATCCAGCTATCGGCGCCCCACAGGTAGAAGTCCAGAGCTTGGTCGTCGGAGCCGCAGGAAAGCTGGATGCCTTTGTATTTCTCGGCGATTTCGATGGCTCGCAACAGGTTGCCGCTGCTTTCCTTGATGCCGATGACGCGTGGGTGCTCATGGAGCGCGGCGATCACATCCATGCCCACTTCGACGTTAGTGCGAATTGGGTAGTTGTAGAGCACCACGTTGATCTCGGGGAATGCTTCGAGAATAGTGTTGTAGTGGGCCAGCAGCTCTTCCTGAGACGGCAGGGCGTAATAAGGTGGGGCGATCAACAGGTTGGTGTAGCCTGCGTCGACGGTTTGCTTGATCTGTTCCAACACTTCACGGGTGCAAGAGCCGTTGGCGCCTGCAATCAGGGTGCCGCGATCGCCGACTACTTCTTTGACGGTAGCCAGGACCTGACGGCGCTCATCGTTAGCCAATGCGTAGTATTCACCGGTCGAACCCAGTGGTACGAAACCGCTGACGCCAGCGGCCAGTTGATGTTCCAGGATCGAGGCAAGGGTGTCGTGATCGACTTTGCCAGCGGCGTCAAATGGGGTGACGAGGGCAGGCAGAATACCGTTCAGTTTCATGATGAGTCTCCGGGGTGGTTTGAGATCAGTTAAGTCAGTAGGCGTAGCGGCGCAGTAGGCGCCCTTCGACCACACCGACCAATCGTGTCAGCGGGAAGGCTACGAGGAAGTAGATGACCGCTACCGCCGAGAGGAACTCGACAGGGCGGGCGGTGCTGTTGGAAATGTTTTGGCCCACGAACATTAGGTCCGCGACTCCGACCGAGGAGATCAGTGCGCTCTCTTTGAACAAACTGACTACGTTAGAAAGCAGCGGTGGCACTGCGCGCAGCAGGGCTTGGGGGAAGATCACATAGAGCACCTTGACCTTAGAGGTCAGACCCAAAGCGGTGCAGGCGTCATGTTGCTCGCTGGCGATGGATTTGAGCGCGCCGCGGAAGGTCTCGCTAGTGATCGCACCCATGTAAAGGGTCAGTGCGATCAGCACCGAGGCATACGGCGGGATGTCCAGTCCAAACACCACTGGGAAGCAAAAGAACACCCAGAACAGTTGGATCAGCAGTGGAGTGCCGCGAAAGAACTCCACGTACAAGGTCAGCGGCAGGCGCACCAATGGGGTTTTGACTTGACGCAACATGCTGATTACAAAACCGAGCAGGCTGCCCAGCAGGGCGCAGACACACGTGAACGCGAGAGTCAGGGCCAAGCCTTTAAGCAATACCGGCCAGTAGTTCAGAACAACTGAGAAATCGAGTGGCATGACTATCTCCTCACCGCTGGCCGGCCATTTCCTGGCGCCGTTCGAACCACTGCACCAACTGCCCGATCGGCAGGGACATGGCGAAGTAGATCAGGGCGATCAGGGTGTAAGTTTCCAAGGGGCGGTAAGCCTCAGTGGCCAAGCTCTTGCCCACGTACATCAGGTCGGCGACGGCGACAATTGCCACCAGTGCGCTCTGCTGCAGAGTGCCAATACCGTTGGTAATCAATACTGGAAGGGCAGTTCGTACGGCCTGCGGCAAGATCACGTACAAAGTCCGTTGCCATGACCTCAGACCTAGAGCCTCACAAGCGTCCAAGTGTTCGCGGGGCACTGCTTGAACACCTGCGCGATAAGCTTCAGCGTTGAACGCGGTGAGGTTTAGACCCAGTGCCAAGAAGCCCATGGCAATTGGGTCGATGAACACGTCGAACAGCATCGGCACGCAGTAGAAGAACCAGACGATCTGCAACAGCGCCGGGGTGCAGCGGAAGAACTCGATGAACAGCTGCGCTGGCCAGCGAATGAAGAACCAACGGTTCAAGGTCATAAGGCACAACAGGAAGCCGAGCACCAGACCGATAAGGTTGGACACTAGGGCCAATTGAAGTGTGACCTTGAGCCCGTCTAACAAGGCCGGAAAGCTGCCGCTTAGAAAGTGAAAATCAAATTGGTAGTTCATTGTCTAGCCCTCAATCCAGGTGCAGGACCTTTTCCAGGAACTCGCGGGTACGCGGTTCGCGTGGGCTGGTGAAGAGCTGATCGGGGTGGCCTTGTTCGACCACTTTGCCGTTGGCACAGAACACCACTCGGGTGGCGATGTGGCGGGCGAAGTGCATGTCATGGGTGACGATGATCATCGCCATCTTTTGCTCTGCCAGCTTCAACATCACGTTCTGCACTTCGATGACCATCTCAGGGTCGAGGGCCGAGGTGACTTCATCAAACAACATCAGTCGCGGTTCCAGCATCAAGGCGCGGGCAATTGCAACGCGTTGCTTCTGTCCCCCTGATAGTTGGCTTGGATAGGCGTGCAGTTTGCTTTCCAGACCAAGTCGTGCCAGATAGGCGCGGGCCTTTTCGGTTGCCTCAGCTTTACTCAGCCCATGCACTTTGACCGGGGCGAGGATCAGGTTGCCCAGCACTGAAAGGTGCGGGAACAAGGTGTAATGCTGGAACACCATGCCGATTTGTTTGTGCAGGGTTTCGTCCAGCGGTTTACCCTGTTTGCGGCTTCCGTCGATGTAGGGTTTGCCCTGAAAGTGGATCGTTCCACCCTGAATGCTCTCCAGTCCCATCAGGACCCGCAGCAGCGAGCTTTTTCCGCTGCCGGACGGGCCGATGATCACTAGGCGGTCGTCGGCGCGCATGTCCAGGTTCATCTGGTCCATTACCACCAGTTGCTCACCATAGGACTTTCGCACGTCGCGCAGCTGGATGAAATCCCCGCTGTCAGCGGAATTCGGGGTAAGCGAAGCCTGTGACTGGGCTGCTACCAAATAAGGAGTATTCATGACAATCGTCTCCGCAAGGGCTCTCTGAGTAGGAGCCCCTGCATGTCAGCGGGAGTTACCGGGCTTTGTTGCCCGCAATGATCTGGGCGGAAGCTTTATCCACCAACTTGTCGATCTCACCCGCCTCACGGCGCTGAGTCAGGTACGCATCCAGTTGTGCGAGATCTTCAAAGGGTATTTCGCGCGCAAGGGCAAAGGACACACCTTGTTTGGCAAGCGCTGGGACCGGTAATACTTCCTTGGTCCATTCGTTGGCCAGTGCGAACAAGTGGTTGGTGTCGTTGGCGTCAGCGAGCACATCAGCTCGACGCGACATTAAGGCCATACGGGTTTCATCGGAGCCGGGCAAGCGCATGAGGGTTGCGTTCTTGATGGCGCCCGAAACAGCTTTGTCGGCAGCCGTGCCGGAGATCACGGCGATGGTCACGCCAGGCTTGTCATAGTCGGCGAGGTTGCTGCCGGCCCCATTGAATTTCGGGTTCTTCTGATTAGTCAGCAAAGAAATCTGATAGTCGGTAGCCGGCACCGAAAATGCTACGGCCTTGGCTCTCTCCGGCGTCTGGTTCAACGCCATGGCCATATCCCATTTCCCGCTCTGCAGGCCCGCTACCTGGTTATCCCAGCTGGTGTCGATGAACTGTGCCTTAACCTTGAGTACGTTTTCAGCGAAGTCGCGGCACAGATCAACGAAGAAACCACTGTAGTGCCCAGTTGATGGGTCGCGCATCACGTAGGGTGCGGCAACTGCCGCGCCGCAGCGTAATACGCCGGCTTGCTGAACGTTTTGCCAGGTTTGAGTTTCCGCTTGAGCGCAGGGCTGCATGAAAAGGGCTATAGCTGCCGCGAGGCCGGCGACACCACTACAGGCGTTGCGGGAAAGTAAACGAGCCATTTTGAATCTCTCCGTAATTTGTTGTTGTAGGCAGAAGAGCAAGCAAAGAAGAACAATGATGTTTTTAGGAGTGCCGCCTTGTGTGCAGCAATGTATTCAGGCTATTGCCAGCCTGGCAGTTCTGTCAACACTGCATACAGTTTTTTTTACGAACGGATGTCCGCCCACCCTCCTGTGTGATCAACAGCACATTCAGAGGGCGGAGCAGGGTGGAGGTCAGGAGAGTAGGCGCGCGAAGCAGAGGGGAGGAGGGATCTAGGCTGCGGTGTTGTTGATGTGTAGTTCGTTGAGAAAGCGTTCAAGGATCAGGTTCTGTCGGCGCCCTTTGCGGGTAGCGATAGCCAGCTTTGAGTCAAAATACAATCTGGCAGGATCAAGCGCTGCCATAAGCCCTTTCTCCACCCAAGTTGCGGCGTAGTGATCGGGAAGGAATCCTATGTAGCTTCCCGTCAGGATCAAGAATGCGATGCCCTCTCTGTCGGTCGCGGACGCTGCTACGTTCAGCAGTTGGTGTAGGCCGATGGCTTCCGCAGTCATCCTGTAGGTGGGCACGACGGCGTCAGCAAGCATAAGGTCTTTATCACTCACCTGTTCTGCACTGGAGAACAGGGGGTGTTCATGACTGCAATACAGATTTGATCGTTCCTCGTAGAGCAGACTGTAGTCCAGGCCTGATAGCGGCGTGATCAGTGGTACTGCCCCTACGTGCAGCCGACCGTCCAGTAGTCCGCGCTCGATTTCGCCAGGAGTGCTCATGCTGAGGTTGATGCGGACCCCGGTGCCTTCGGCTCGTACTGCTTTGAGAGCGTGGGTGATGCGCATTTTCGGTTGCGTCACCAAATTGTTGACGATGGCGACGTTGAGGTCTCCGCGTAGGTTCTGGTGCATCTGGTTGACCTCGCTGCGAAACCCCTCAATGGCCGCTAGAACGGTCTCACTTGCTCGCAAGACCTCTCGGCCTTCATCCGTCAGCGCGAATCCGGCGCGCCCGCGCTGGCACAAACGCATGCCAAGGCGTTTCTCCAGATCCCCCATGTGCAGGCTGATGGCGGATCGAGTGATCCCTAGAGCACTTTCTGCCGCAGAGAAGCTCCCGCATTCGGTGACGGTCTTGAACACGCGTAACAACCTCAGATCGAAATCACTGACTTGATGGAGGGGGACTTTTTTCGTCATTGGTGAGTTTTCCGATAACTGAATACGAGAAAATATAGATTTATCGTATATGACCTTCCAGCACAAGCTACGCGACATCCACCCTCCCAGGATCAGCGTCATGAACCAGGCCTTGCAAACAAAAGCCTCTTTGGCCAGTGGCCTCAAATTGGACTCCCACTGGATGCCGTTTTCATCGAACCGCAATTTCCAGAAAGATCCACGGTTCATTGTCGCAGCCCAAGGCAATCGCTTGATGGATGAGCACGGCCGCGAAGTTTTCGACGGCCTTTCCGGTCTGTGGACCTGCGGCGCCGGCCATTCGCGCAAGGAAATCGCCGATGCCGTGGCCAAGCAATTGGTCACCCTGGACTATGCACCAGCCTTCCAATATGGCCACCCGCTGTCCTTCAAGTTGTCGGAAAAGATTGCCAGCCTGACCCCCGGCAATCTCAATCATGTGTTCTTCACAGGCTCCGGTTCTGAAAGCGCAGACACCTCCATCAAGATGGCGCGTGCCTACTGGCGCCTGAAAGGACAACCGCAGAAAACCAAGCTGATCGGTCGGGCCCGCGGCTACCACGGCGTGAACGTCGCGGGCACCGCATTGGGAGGGATCGGCGGCAATCGCAAGATGTTCGGGCAACTGATGGACGTCGACCACCTGCCGCACACCTTGCAGCCAGAACTTGCCTTTACCAAAGGCGCTGCCGAGACCGGCGGGGTGGCACTGGCCGACGAGCTATTGAAACTCATCGAACTGCACGACGCCTCGAATATCGCCGCGGTCATTATTGAGCCGATGTCCGGCTCGGCTGGTGTCATCGTTCCACCGCAAGGCTATTTGCAACGCCTGCGTGAAATCTGCGACCAGCACCACATTCTGCTGATCTTCGATGAAGTCATTACCGCTTTTGGGCGCATGGGCACCATGACCGGTGCCGAATACTTCGGTGTTACACCGGACCTGATGAACGTAGCCAAACAGATTACAAACGGTGCCATTCCGATGGGGGCCGTGATTGCCACGAGCGAGATCTATAACACCTTCATGTACCAGGCGTCTCCTGAGCATGCTGTCGAGTTCACTCATGGTTATACCTATTCCGCCCATCCGGTGGCTTGCGCCGCCGCTCTAGCGACATTGGAACTGCTGGATAAGGAGAACCTGATCCAGCAGTCTGCGGACCTGGCACCACATCTTGAGAAGGCCATTCACGGCCTCAAGGGCGCGAAGCATATCGTCGATATCCGCAATTGCGGGCTCGCTGGTGCGTTGCAGATCGCTCCGCGTGACGGGGATCCGATTATCCGCCCTTTCGAAGCGGGTATGGCGCTCTGGAAAGCAGGTTTCTACGTCCGTTTCGGCGGTGACACCCTCCAGTTCGGGCCCACGTTTAATACCAAACCCCAGGAACTGGATCGGATGTTCGATGCAGTCGGCGAAGCCTTGCAAGGAATCAACTGATCAGCATTCCCCCGTGCGACGGGGGCAGCTCCTTCATTCAATAGATAGACAGCTTGTAACCAAGCTAGAGGAAAGAAAATGGTAACTATTAAGCATTGGATCAATGGTGAGCACTTCGCTGACGATGGCCGCACCGCTGACGTATTTAACCCAGCTACTGGCCAAGTGACCAATAAGTTGGGCTTGGCGAACCGCGCCACTGTTCAAAAAGCCATCGACGCAGCTAAAGCCGCGTTCCCAGCATGGCGCAACACTCCGCCAGCAAAGCGCGCGCAGGTGATGTTCCGCTTCAAGCAGTTGCTCGAAGCGAATGAGCAGCGCATCGCCCAGTTGATCAGCGAAGAGCATGGCAAGACCATCGAGGACGCCGTGGGTGAACTCAAGCGTGGTATCGAAAACGTTGAGTTTGCCTCTGCTGCTCCAGAGATTCTCAAGGGTGAATACAGCCGCAACGTCGGCCCGAATATCGATGCCTGGAGTGATCTTCAGCCGATTGGCGTCGTGGCCGGCATCACCCCTTTCAACTTCCCCGCGATGGTGCCGCTGTGGATGTATCCACTGGCCATTGCCTGCGGTAACTGCTTCATCCTCAAACCGTCCGAGCGCGACCCTAGCTCCACGTTGCTGATTGCTGAATTGCTGTACGAAGCTGGCCTGCCCAAAGGCGTGCTGAATGTCGTGCACGGCGACAAGGAGGCAGTGGATGCATTGATCGAGGCGCCTGAGGTCAAGGCACTGAGCTTCGTCGGTTCTACGCCGATCGCCGAGTACATCTATGCCGAAGGCACTAAGCGTGGGAAGCGCGTTCAGGCTCTCGGCGGCGCGAAAAACCACGCCGTGCTGATGCCAGATGCTGATCTGGACAATGCTGTTAGCGCACTGATGGGGGCCGCCTACGGCTCGTGCGGCGAGCGTTGCATGGCGATTTCCGTCGCCGTCTGTGTAGGTGATCAGGTTGCCGATGCGCTGATCTCGAAACTGGAACCGCAAATCAGGGCGCTGAAGATCGGTGCCGGTACCACCTGCGGCCTAGACATGGGTCCGTTAGTGACCGCCGCGGCACGCGACAAGGTGTTGGGTTACATCGATGACGGCGTGGCTGCTGGTGCCACGGTGGTGGTTGATGGCCGTGGCTTCAAAGTCGCGGGTAACGAAGATGGCTACTTTGTCGGCGGTACCTTGTTCGACCGCGTCACCCCAGAGATGCGCATCTACAAGGAAGAGATTTTTGGCCCGGTCCTGTGCGTTGTCCGCGTCAACAGCCTGGAAGAAGCGATCCAACTGATCAACGACCATGAGTATGGCAACGGCACCTGCATCTTCACCCGTGATGGCGAGTCGGCGCGTCTGTTCTGTGACGAGATCGAGGTGGGCATGGTCGGTGTCAACGTGCCGCTACCGGTACCAGTGAGCTACCACAGCTTCGGCGGCTGGAAGCGTTCTCTGTTCGGTGATCTGCACGCCTACGGTCCTGACGGTGTGCGTTTCTACACTCGTAAGAAAGCCATCACTCAGCGCTGGCCGCAACGCAAAAGCCACGAAGCTGCGCAGTTTGCTTTCCCTAGCAATAGCTAAGGCGGGCACCTTGTTCGAATGTCTGCGTCATCAACTGTTCTGACGGAAAGCTGAGATGGCGCAGACGTTCGTACTCAAGAGCTTTTGGCCCTTAGTGTGGCGGGAGAGGGGGCACGTGGTGGCGATTGCCCTGGCTGGGTGCGTACCGCCATGACTGAGCAGTTCACCGCTCAGTACGGCGAGGCGTTGTGGCCATCCCAGTGCCTCGAATGCTCCCGCAATAAATCGGGAGCCTGCAACAGTACTTTTCTTTTTAGTTTATTTTTTGAAGAGGTCGTTGATTAATATGCCGATTACCAATCAATCTGTGAAGGCTCTTGATCGCGAGTTCGTGTTCCACTCGTGGTCGATTCAGGGAGCACTCAACCCTTTAGTTATCGCAGGTGGCGAGGGCTCAACGGTATGGGACTATGAAGGCAATCGTTACCTGGATTTCTCCAGTCAGCTCGTCAATACCAACCTCGGTCACCAGCACCCGGCAGTCATCGCGGCGATTCAGGAGCAAGCGGCCACTCTGACCACCGTTGCACCATCGACTGCAAACCTTATGCGAGGCGAGGCCGCCAAGCGCATCATCGAGCAGGCACCTGAAGGCTTTAAGAAAGTTTTTTTCACGAACGGTGGTGCCGATGCCAATGAAAACGCGATCCGTATGGCCCGACTCTTCACCGGGCGCGATAAGGTGTTGTCATCCTACCGCTCCTATCACGGCAATACCGGTTCCGCGATTGTTGCTACGGGTGACCCACGTCGCGTGCCGAATGAGTACGCACGTGGCCACGTTCACTTCTTCACGCCTTATCTCTATCGCAGCGAGTTCAACGCGCAGACTGAGGTCGAAGAGACAGAACGTGCGCTTCGGCATCTGCGCCGAGTGATCGAGAGCGAAGGTTCGAGTTCAATCGCAGCAATCCTTCTCGAAAGTCTGCCTGGCACGGCCGGTATTCTGATGCCATCCGCTTCCTATATGCAGGGTGTTCGCGAACTAGCGAATGAATTCGGCATATTGCTCATCCTGGATGAAGTAATGTCCGGTTTTGGTAGGACGGGCAAGTGGTTCGCCCTGGAGCATTATAGTGTTGTGCCTGATCTCATCACGTTCGCCAAGGGTGTGAACTCTGGGTATGTCCCAGTCGGCGGCGTAGTTATCTCCGAGCCGCTGTGTGCTTATTTCGAAACGCGCTACTTCCCTGGGGGCCTGACCTACTCTGGGCACCCGCTTGCCATGGCCTCGATTGTCGCCGCGATTGATGCGATGCGTAAGGAAGGGGTTGTAGAAAACGCTTCGGACATCGGCACCAATTGCCTAGGGCCGCGTCTGCGTGACCTACAGCAACGTCATGCATCGATCGGTGAGGTACGTGGTGCTGGTGTGTTCTGGGCTCTGGAGTTTGTTAGCGATAAAGAAAGTCGCGCACCGCTGCCTGCACAAACGATGCAGGTGCTCAAAGTAAAGTTGATGGAGCGTGGTCTGTTGCCGTTTGTAGTCGAGAACCGCATTCATGTGGTCCCTCCATGCATCATCAGTGCTGAAGAAGTTGAAGCGGGTATTGCCATTCTGGATGAAGTGATCGGTTCGGTGCTTGGCTAATCCGGTTACCCCGCTCTGGCCGAAACGCACCGGCCATGAAGCTGCGCATTTCGCCTTCCCGAGCAATAGCAAGGCTGGCACCTAGTTCGAGTGACAACGTCATCACTGGTCAGACGGGATTTGAGATGGCGCTGTTGCTCGCACCCGTAGAGTTCTACGGTTTACCCGCTAGCCTTTTTTGTTAGCGGGCTCCTCACCAGGAACCCTTCGTCTAAAGCTTTGGCTTAAGACCTGGCCGCTACCACACTGGCGGCCTTTTTTTGCGCCGGTTTTAGCGAATCAAGCCTGCCTCTTCGAGAGCTAGGGCTTGCATTCCTTAGGTAATCGCATCGTTCTGCAAGAATAAAAACCCAGAGAGCATCAATGAATATCAAGCAAAAGTTGACTTGGGCCTTCGCTATGATTGCTAGCTTGCCCATTATCCTGGTGGCTATTCTGGTCATCTTCAATTTACGTGACAAAGCCAGGGAAAATTTCCTGGACAGCAGCAGTCGGGAAATCCATCAGGTCAGTAATGCGATGAGCATTTTTTTCCAGGGGATCGCTCAGAACGTCGACTTTCTGGCGACGCAATCCGAGGTGACCGGTACCGGCAGCAACCTGAACAAGTATCAGGAAACCCATACCCAAATCGTGAAGTTAGGTGATCAGGACCAGCGTGTGACCGAGTTGTTCGACCGTCTGGGTAAGACCCACCCCCATTACGCATACATCTCATATGGCGTCAACGATGGGGGCCATGTCTCCTGGCCTGCAGGGCAAATACTGTCCAATTACGACCCGCGCCAACGGCCCTGGTATCAGGAGGCAATGGCCAATCCTGGAAAGACCCAGCGCACCGCTCCATACTACTGGGCCGGCGACGACGCGGTGCTTGTCAGCACCGTGCGCACGGTGGCCAACCAGCTCGGCAACTTGGGGGGAGTGGTCAATATTGATGTTTCATTAAAAGGCCTCACCGAGATCGTCAAGCAAATCAAACTCGGCGAAAGTGGTTACTTGATTCTGATGGAAAACAACGGCAACGTGATGGTCGATCCGCGCGATGCCAGCCACAACTTCAAACAACTAGAGAGCTTTGGTGCGGGCTTTGCGGAACTGGCCAGAGCCGGTAAGGGATTGGTCGAGGTCTCGATCAATGGCGAACGCTACATGGCCAATGTCTATCCCGACGCGCGACTGGGTTGGACGTTCATCGGCCTGATCCAGCAGGGTGAGGTGATGCAGACCACCACCCGCCTGACCTGGCTGATTGGTACGCTAGCGCTCGTTCTTGCCCTCGTGTTTGCCGCGGTCGGCGTCAGCTTTGCCAAACTCATCGTGCGCCCGATCAACAGTGTCACCAGCGGCCTGGAGGATATCGCCCAGGGTGAAGGAGACCTGACTCGCGACCTGGAAGTACGCGGGCGTGACGAAACCGCGCATTTGGCCAGTTGGTTTAACCAGTTCCTCGGCACGATCCGCAGCCTGATCCAGCAGATTGGCATGGCCGCAGGCAAAATTCTTAGCACCTCGACCAACTCGACTCGTGTGTCAGGCGATATGGCGCAAGCAGCTAGCCGGCAGCGCCAAGCCGTGGATACGGTTTCCACCGCATTCCATGAAATGGTCACCACCGCTAACGAGGTGGCCCGTTCGTGCGGGCTAGCTGCCCAATCGGCCGATAACGGTCAGCAGCAGGCTCGTGAGGGCCAGCAGCAAATCGATGCCGCTGTGCAGAGTGTCGGTCTGCTCAGTCAGGAGATCGAGCAATCGGCGTTGTCGATTCAGCAATTGGAGCGTGACAGCAATTCCATCCAATCGATTCTTGGAACCATACGCTCAATTGCCGAGCAGACTAACTTGCTTGCTCTGAACGCTGCCATCGAAGCCGCACGGGCTGGTGACCAAGGTCGAGGGTTTGCCGTGGTTGCCGACGAAGTCCGTGCCCTAGCCAAACGTACTGCTGACTCCACCTCAGAAATTGATGGCTTGCTAGGAAACCTGGCCGGTCGCACGGCTCAAGTGGCCGAGCAAATGCACGCTAGCCTGGAAGTCTCAGTGCAATCGGTCAGCCGAATCGGTAGGGCGCGGGACAGCTTTGGGCTTATTCGCGAGTCGGTAGACATCATTCGCGACATGAATACCCAGATCGCCACGGCTGCCGAACAGCAGCATCAGGTAGCAGAGGAAATCCAGCAGCACATGAGCCAGATTCATGGGGATGCGCAATTGGTTGCTGAACTTGCTCAGTCCGCACGTCTGGATTCTGAAAGCCTAGCGAGCCTGTCCGGTGAGCTGGATTCGTTGGTCCGGCGTTTCCGCACTTAAGGCTCAATGGCAGTTCCGGCTCAACGTTTTGATGAGCCGGGACTGCTGCGGATCAGCGTTAACCAGCACCAGAGGCGAGGGCGAGAGCCCAACCTTTCGCTGACCCACAGGGTTCCATGAGCTGAAATATAGCGTGAGTTAAATTTGATTCTTCTGGCCTTAAGGTTCTATTTTATTCACGCAATATCCGTTGCCAGCCAAGGATCAAAGCCTCTATGCGATAAATTAAGTAACGAACATCTTGTCGATTACAAAAGATCATTGGGAGGGTTGTTGACAGGCCTCCGCTTAATTTTTATTCTGAATACAGACATGCACACAAAGTCGCATGCAGCTAAGCGTCCCACCTTTACTGCCAAAAACAACGATTATCAGTGAGGTCAAAATGGTTCGGTTAATCCCTAGTTCCGTCAAAGCTCTGTTTGTTGGCGCCGGTCTGTGCGGCGCCTTGATGGCTCAGTCCGCTGCACAGGCGGCCGAAGGCTCCATCTGGCAAGATGTGCAAAAGGCAGGAGTGCTTCGCTGTGGTGCTGCCGTGGCCGCCCCCTATGTCATGCGCAACGCCAGTTCTGGAGAGTACAGCGGCTATTTCGTCGATCTGTGTCGCGACTTTGGCGAGAAGGTCCTGAAGGTCAAGGTGACCTTTGTTGATACCAACTGGGACAATCTGGTCGCTGGGTTGCAGAGCAACAAATGGGATCTGGCCATGGCGCTCAATCAGACTCCGGAGCGGGCATTGGCAGTCGCTTTCACAGTACCCGCTACCGACTATCAAGTGTCGCTGCTGGTGAACAAGGACAACCCCAAGTTTGCTGACGCCAAGGACGATGTCAGTGCCCTCGACAAGCCTGAAGTGACGTTTGCCGTGATGTCTGGTACTGCGCAAGACAAGGCTATTTCTTCAATTGTGCGTAACGGCAAAATCATGCGTCTACCGGGCATGGATGAAGCCCGTTTGGCTGTGATGTCCAAGCGTGCTGACGTATTGGTAGACGCCAGCGATACCAATCACCTTTTCGCCCTGGCCAACCCGGATTGGACACGGGAAATTTTGCCTAAACCAGCATTGGCCAAGCAGGGTGTTTCATTCGGCGTGCGTAGAGATATCTCACCGGCAGATCTGCAAGTGCTGAATATTTACCTGACGCAGCGGCGTGAAACTGGCGACATCCAGAAGCTGGTGGACAAAGCTTCGATCGAAGCCAACGCTGAGAAGAAATAAAGCCCATCCAGGCATGCCTTCTGTCTCTGCGGTCAGAGGGCATGTCCCGATTTAATTCGAGCGAAGGTAAGCACAGATGAGTGACGCTACACGTCCCCTCGCCGGACAAACCATCCTGGTTACAGGTGGCTCTGGCGGTATTGGCGCAGCAATCGTAGAGCGACTTGCCTCGGAAGGTGCTCGTCCGCTAATCCATTACAGCCGCGATGAGCAGGGAGCGCGGCGCCTGTTGGGCCTTATCGGCGGTAAAGGCTGGATCGTTCAGGGAGATCTGAGTAAGGAAACCGGGCCAGAGGATCTGTGGAAAGCTGCCTTGGAATTGGCCGGAGGCCGAATTCATGGCCTTATCAATAACGCTGGCATTCGCACTGAGACTCCACTTGAAGCGCCCTCCTCGGAGTGGCGAGTCGCATGGCGCCGAGAGTTTCAGGTGAACTTTTTTGCTGCCGCCGACCTGGCTCGTGAGGCGGTCATACATTTTCGTACCAACGGTGGCGGGCGGATTATAAATATGGCGAGCCGGGCAGCTCAGCGCGGCTATGCCGCTGATGCACTGCCATACGGTACGAGTAAAGCGGCGCTGATCAACCTCACCAAGTCGCTGGCGCGTAGCGTGGCGGGCGAGGGCATTGTCGCTGTGGCGATTGCGCCGGGCTGGGTACGCACAGACATGGCGGAGCAATTTGTAGCTCAACATGGTGAAGCGGCGGCGGTATCTGATATACCGGTCGGGCGCATGGCCAACCCATCTGAGATTGCCGAGTTGGTGGCGTTCACATTGCGGCCTTCTCAAGCTTCACTCAATGGTGCGACGTTGGACGTGAATGGCGGTAGCTACATCAGATAAAGCATCTAAGGCGCGTCCCAGGTTCGGTTTGATTCAGGCTGTAGAACTGACCGTTGTCCAGCCTGTTCCATACGCCGCTCCAGTTTTGGAGGGGCGCGCTTGTTACCGGGATCAGTTTTTTACGGGGCCAGACAGACGGCCCTGGCTGCTGACTCAAGCGTCCAGCCTGGGGACTCGGATTATGCCACGATCAGGGCCCAGGGGGATGACCGTCCGCGCTGGCGCTGAGGGCGTCAGGAGGTTAGCTGCATCGAGGCGGCTGGTGTGCTCTGCGGAAAGATCGAGCGACAGCGCGCCGAGGTTGTCGGTGAGCTGGGTCATTGAGCGTGGCCCGATGATCGGCACCGCCCCGTGGGTGGCTGCCCAGGCGATGGCGACCTGACCCGCACTGGT
This sequence comes from Pseudomonas sp. AGC41, assembly GCF_057334555.1. Classification (NCBI taxonomy): domain Bacteria; kingdom Pseudomonadati; phylum Pseudomonadota; class Gammaproteobacteria; order Pseudomonadales; family Pseudomonadaceae; genus Pseudomonas; species Pseudomonas sp. AGC41. The sequence continues at coordinate 184,310 of NZ_JBHFJB010000022.1, read as the reverse complement.
GCCGATCTCGTCCGCGATGGCAATAACGGTGTCGAGGATTTGCGTACGCTGGGCCGAATTCTCCGGCTGGAACACCCGGCCGCCCGAATCTTCGGCACGACCTTTCTTCCCTTGGCGGTACTTGCCCGTCAGCATGCCGCCGCCAGGGGCGACCAGGTGACAATACCAAGGCCCAGAGCGTGCGATGCCGGGAACAGGTCGGCTTCGCGGTCGCGATGAACCTCAAAATTCTCAACCGTCTTGAAAAAGAACGAGGCTATCGGTTGTGATGGCTGGTCGGAAGACTGATTGATTCCACAAGTAGTCCCGTATAAATATAGCGGCGATATGTAAGCGCTGCTAGCGGGCCGTTCGCGTGTAGAACGGCCAGCTAATTGGGTCATATTCGACCATAGTGCTGCAGCGCTATGGCACTTGGCTCGTCAATAATTCCACTGCATAGCGACCTCCAGGCTGCGCGGCTCCCCCAGGTAATATTGGGTGTTGTTCTGGTGGATGAAACGGGCGTAGACCTCGTCGGTCAGGTTACGTAGACGCGCGCTGAGCTGCACATGCTTGTCCCAGGTCGTGGGTCATGGACAGGGCGTAGACGGTGTACGAAGGCACCCACATGGTATTGGCGGTGTTGGCGTAGACCGACGATACGTAGCGGACGTCGGCCCCGACTTGCCAGTCCGGTCACTGCATAGACTTGTTCGTTGGACAATGACTGTGGCGCCTGGAAGGGCATGGCTCTGCGGATGTAGTCGAAAAGTGTCGTTGCATAGGGCCAATAGCTGCCGACTGTCTTGAGCGGTTTGTCAGTCGTCAGGGTTCCTTCGCCTCCCGCCAACGCAGGACCGACGCCGCCTTCGAGCTTCACGCCATGGCAACTGACGCAGCTGTTCATGTAGACCTTTTCCCCGTCCGCCACCGTCCCGCGCCCTGGAGGCAAAGCATTGCCGTCGGGCGCCACATCGATGTTCCAACTGGCGATCTGCGCTTCGGTAGCCTGAGTGCCCAAACCGTATTGGGATTGTGCTGAGGCATGGGTCAGCGCACAGGCGCAAAGCAAACCTATGAATAACGAACCACCTTTAAGCCCGTCCATTGGTCACCTCCCCACTGCTGGACACGCGCCACGGTTGCACCGAGTTGTTGTGGTAGAAGGAGACCTTGCCGCGTTCATCGATCAGCTGTTCCAGCATCGGCTGAACATATCCGGTCTCGTCGATGGCGCGGCTCATGATCATCAATTCTTGGCCGTTCCATTCGAAAGGAGCCCTGAAGGCGGTCACCCTATGCGATCACGGGGCATGATGGGCACGATATAACGGATCGCTGGGGCGAGGCGCTGATGCTGAAGGAACTGATGCGTGGTGTTTGGGATGAGTGCCAGGCGGGGCGCTGATCTGAGGCTGTGCCGAGCACTCTTGCACAGCCCCTTTGATCAGCCGCTCGATCAGGTGGGTATTAACCTCATCAGCCAACGGGTGTCCCTCGAGCCAACCCGGCAGGCAGTTGAGAAAACGCGTGATGACATGCCCGACGCTGAAGCTGTTTCTTGTGCACTTAAGGTATCGCTGAATACCGCGCGCAGAAACGCGTGTTCATAGCTGACGCGTTTGAGGGTGATGCGTTGCTTCTGAGCGGTGTCGAGGTAGGCAAAACCCTGTAATGCCAGTCGAAAATGCAGGGGCCGCTCACGGTGCAGGTGTAAGTGGGCGGCAATCAGGTCCGACAGTGGGCAGGTGCCAGCCGTTCGTTGCCGCACGGGCTGAACCAGCATGAGGAGTTCTTCGTAGAACTCTTCGATCAGGTCGAACAACAGGGCTTGTTTGCTGGGGAAATGGTTGTACAGCGAGCCAGGGGCGATACCCACGTGGCGAGCCAGTTCACGCATGCTGACCTGTCCGAATCCCTTGCTGACGAAAAGCTCCAGGGCCCGTTCTCGGATCATACCCACCGCGGGTTTCAGCTATAGACAGTCTTAAGCTCAATGCGGCCTTCGAAAAAATGATCCCCACCGATCACCCCTATGTACAGAACTATCTGCAAAACCGTAGTCAGTTGGGGGAGGGCGGCAACACCTTGCGGATTGCGATCGAGGCCAGGCAGGGCAGTATTTTCAATGCCGAATACCTGGAAACGGTCAAGAAGATCAACGACGAAGTGTTTTTGCTTCCCGGTGTCGACCGCTCCTACATGAAGTCCCTGTGGACGCCGGCCACGCGTTGGATCGGCGTGACCGAGGAAGGTTTCGATGGCGAGCCTGTCATATTACGATGGTTCAGCCAACAGCCTGGAACAGGTGCAGCAGAACATCGAACGGTCGGGCGAGGTGGGGCGGCTCGTGGCCTCCAACTTCAAGTCCAGCATCGTGCTCCTGCCGCTGCAGGAAAGCGCCTCGGATGACGGTACCCCGCTGGATTACAACGCACTGTCAAACCGACTTGAACAGATTCGAGCCAAGTACGAAAACCAGAACATACAGATTCACATCACCGGTTTCGCCAAGGTGGTGGGGGACTTGATGGACGGCATGCGACAGATGCAGCTGTTCTTCGCCGCGACCCTGGTGATCTGCGGGCTCGTGTTGTTCTGGTACACTCGTTGCGTACGCAGCACGGTGCTGGTGCTGCTGCGCTCGATCATCGCGGTGGTCTGGTTGCTGGGCTTGCTGCCGACCCTGGGGTTCGACCTGGACCCTTACTCCATCCTGGTGCCGTTCCTGGTGTTTGCCATCGGCTTGAGCCATGGCGCCCAGAAAATGAACGGCATCATGCAAGACATCGGGCGTGGTGCCGACAAGCTGGTGGCGGCGCGCTTCACCTTTCGCCGGCTGTTCTTGATCGGACTGATGGCGCTGGTGGCGGACGCCGTGGGCTTCGCGGTGTTGATGATCATCAAGATTCCAGTGATCCAGGACCTGGCCGTTACTGCGACGGTCGGCGTGCTGACGCTGATTTTTACCAACCTGATCCTGCTGCCGATCCTGTTTTCATACACCGGCGTGAGCAAAGTGGCGGCGCAAAGGGAAGCGGCCAACGACCGGTTTTCCAAACTGGACGCTCATCACGCCCGGCATCCGCTCTGGGCTTTCCTGGACCGCTTCACCGAACGCAAATGGGCCACCGGCGCGATCCTCATCGGTGTAGCGCTGGGTGCCGTGGGCTTTGCCATCAGCCTCCAGGTCAAGATCGGCGACCTCAATCCCGGAGCGCCGGAGTTGCGTCCCGAGTCGCGCTACAACACCGACAACCGCTTCATGGTCAGCAATTTCTCCGCCAGCAGCGACAAGTACGTGGTGATGGTCAAGACCCCGCAGTACTTCTGCGCCAATTACCAGGCGTTGGTAACGGTCGACGCCCTGGAAGCGCAGTTGCAGCAGTTGCCTGGCGTAGTGTCAACCACCTCCCTGGCGGCACTGAGCAAACAGGCCGCAGCCGGGATGAACGAGGGCAGCATGACCTGGTACGAGATACCGCGTAACCAGGGGCTATTGAACGCGATTATCACTCGTGCACCGCGGGAATTGTTCAACCAGAACTGCGACCTGCTGACTGTGTATGTCTACCTGATGGACCACAAGGCCGATACGCTCACCCGCGTGGTGCAGACGGTTGAACAGTTCGCTGCAAGCCATGACAGCGATCAGATTCAGTTCCTGAACGCGGCGGGTAACGCCGGTATCGAAGCGGCCACCAACATCGTCGTGAAGCGTTCGAACGTGCAGATGTTGTTCATGGTGTATGCAGCGGTCATGCCCTGTGTTTCATCACGTTCAGGTCCTGGCGAGCCGTGGTCTGTACGGTGTTGCCGTTGATGCTCACGTCCGTGCTGTGCGAGGCCTTGATGGTGGGGCTCAACATCGGTGTAAAAGTGGCGACGCTGCCAGTGATCTCCTTGGGGGTGGGAATCGGTGTGGATTACGCGCTCTACATCCTCAGTGTGACGCTTGCCAACCTACGCAACGGTTCAAGCCTGTCGGATGCCTATTACCTGGCGTTGTTGTCCACCGGCAAGGTGGTGGTGATGACCGGGATTACCTTGGGCGTGGCCGTGACCACCTGGGTGCTGTCGCCGATCAAGTTCCAGGCCGACATGGGCATTTTGCTGCGCTTCATGTTCGTCTGGAACATGGTGGGAGCGTTGTTCCTGGTGCCCGCGCTCGCGCATTTTCTCCTCAAGCCCAAGCCACAACCCGTGAGTATTTAAATGACTGTAACGATAAATATCCTGGGCTTGTCCGGCAGCCTGCGTCGGCAGTCGGCACATACAGCGATCCTGCGTACGGTGGCCGAACGATTGCCTGAGCATGTCCGGTTGACGCTTCACGGATTGGACAATATCCCGCCGTATAACGAGGATGACGATGGCGCTCATGCCCCCCAGGCCGCGATCGCGTGGCGCACCGCCGTGGCGGCGGCCGATGGGGTATTGATCGGCTCGCCGGAATACAACCACGGTATGTCCGGCGTGTTGAAAAATGCGTTGGACTGGTTGTCCCGCCCTCATGGGAAATCGGTGCTGCTGGGGCTGTCCGGTGTTGAGTTTCACTGCCTCGCCGACGTTCACGGGTGGGGTGCGCGCGCATCAACAGCTCAATGAAACCCTCTGGGCGATCCAGGCGGTGCAGGTTGTCTACCCGCAGATCGTGATTGGTAATGTGACCAGCAAAATAGATCAGGGGCAGCTACGGGATGAAACAGCTCGGGCTTTTTTATTGGGTGGAGTTGGCGTGTTGATCACGCAGATTACTAACGCACCTATGAGGGGAAGTTCACGTTGCTCTTGATGCCCGCTGGAAACCAGTCCAGAATTAAGTCCATTCCTGCTTCAGGAATAACGGAAACCCCTTATATTTCAATGAGTCGGACACCCGATACTAGTCTCGTTTCCCGCTCCAATTATTTTTCTATAGAGTTCCATTGAAGTCTGTAGAAACCAAAAAAAGAGGCTTCGGCCTCTTTTTTTGTTCCAGTAAAGTCCATTCTGATACACCAATAGCCACGATTTTTTAGTACATTATTTAGTACATCAATTCGATGCTTGGTAAATCATTTTTTAGAGCTGCTTGACCCTCTGAAAGCCGTACAACACTCCTTCATTCATATGAGTGGAGTTAGTACGATGGTTCTTACAGTTACGGCGGTCCGACACGCCAGGCCTCGCGCCAAAAACTACACCCTTCCTGACTTTGACGGCCTTGCGCTTTTCGTGAATACGAAAGGTACCAAAAGCTGGCACTTCCGTTTTTCTTGGGCGGGTAAACAGCCTCGTATTTCGCTCGGTACTTATCCTGAAATAGGTCTACGCGATGCTCGCGCTCTGCGCGATATCGTCAGGGCGCTGGTCGCGAAGGGTCTCGATCCCCGCGATCAGCGACGCCTTGAGCGCAATGCCAAACGATGTGATGCAGATCTTCAGCCCTAGGGGGGTAAGGGCGGCACCGCCCGATCTGACGTCGCGGACTGCTGGGAATTCAAGCAGTGCTGAACTGGGTTGCCAACTCTTTCGGTCTACCATTGCTGGTCTTTAGCTCGCCCGCACACCGGAAAGCCAAGATCGTATCCTTAGACTTTTCGTCCCAGAACCACCGTGCTGATCGACGGCATGGCGTGCTTCCCTCAAACCTACCATGCATCCAGATGAATGGAGCTTAGGCTCGATCTAAGGTTATCAAGACTATGCTAGGATTAGATAGCGTAGATAACTGGTGAGGAGATTTCCATGAGCGTTACAGAGCAGTCGGGCGTTTCCACCTTGGTCGGTACGCCTAAGGAGGCTCGGGCTAGCTTAAGCCGCTCGCATGCGGACCGAGTATTGGTCGTGTCTTTCGATCAGGTCAACCTCAGTGTATTTGAGGCGTTGGCGGAAAACTTCGCCAATGTGGCTTCTTCGATGTACGAGGTGCTGCAGGAGCGTCAGGACCCGAAGTCGCTGGAGCGACTGGCCGAGGTGTTTGTGACACGTAAGCCGCCTTCGCCTCGCCTGCTCAAGGAAGCGGCAATGCTGGTCCAAGCCCGCAAAGCGGTGTTGGAAAGCGGTGATTGGCTGACCGCCGCGGACATCGCCCAGGTGGCCCAGTTGAGTACTAGAAACCCGAGTGCCCAGCCCAACAAATGGAAAAAGCAGGGGCAGATCTTTGCCATCAGTCACGGTGGGGTCGATTATTTCCCTGGTTACGGCTTGGATCCGGATGCGGGCTATCGGCCGTTCAAGGCACTGGCCAAAATCATTGAGGCTTTCGCTGGCCACAAGGACGGCTGGGGGATGGCTTACTGGTTTCGCTCCGATAATAGTTTTCTGGGCGGCAAAAGACCTCAGGACCTGTTGGCATCGGCGCCTGATCGGGTGATTGCTGCAGCACTGGATGAAATCCAAGGCATCGTCCATGGCTAAGCAGCGTACCGAGTCCAGTGAGGGTAGGGCGACGCCTCCCACGGATTTGGCGGCGTCCGTTACCCCAGTGCCTGCGGCTACGTTGCACGTCACTTTCACCGTGATCGCCAAAGGCGATGTGCTTCACCGTGTGCACCAGGATAAGTATCAGCCTGATCAATTCAATCCTGGTGTGCACGGCAACGCACGCTTCAGCCCGATCCAGGATGATCAGGGGCGGGCGATTCCCACCTTGTATGGCGGCACGACAGTCGATTGCGCCTTGATGGAGACCGTCTTCCACGACGTTCCCCATACGGCTGGGTTTAAGAGCTTCGACAAAGGCAAGCTGACTGGACAGGTGCATTCTGCCGTCCAGGTTAGCCAACCGCTGCACCTGGTTGATCTGTCCAGCGTGCCCCTGCGGAAACTGGGCATCACGCGCAAACAACTGATCGACACTGAGAAAGATCAATACCCTGCGACGCGCAAATGGGCCGAGGCAATCCACCGTCAGTGTCCAGATGCCCAAGGGCTGTCTTGGGTGTCGCGACAAGATGATTCGGCACGTGCGGTGGTGCTCTTTGATGACCGGATTCCTGACGGCGCACTCCATCCTCAGGAGGCGTCACGCAGCTTGACCGGCGACTCGAATGTGTTCGACACGGTGCTCAATCTGGCAGAGCGGGTTGGGGTCGTTATCATCGCGGGAAAAAGCTGAGTCAAAATGACCGAGCAGTGGCCCCTGGGATCCGCTCTCTGAGGCTGGAATTGCCATTCCTCAGTCATTAGATCTTGCTGAAGACGGCGGGCTTTGATGGGGGCATTGATGGATTCTTCCGTACAGGCTTGCGTAGCATCGACGGTCAACAAATAGGTCTTCTGTGCGTTCTAGGAGCGGACGGTGCTTGTCCTGGAACACGCAGCAATAACATGATGGCTGGCTACGTGCTGGCCTAAGATGCGGAGCTCGTTATGGACGTCAACCGGATGTTAAATGATGAACTGGTGAGCCGGCTGGAAGAGAAAATTCCAGCCATGGCGAAAGGCGCGATTAAGGCGGCCCATATCAATACGTTGGCGGCCGGACTCAGTGTGATGGAAATCAGGAATGGCATGCTCGTTGAAACAATGGCCGATGGTCAGCACAAGGTTATTCGAGTGGCCAAGCCCAAGCATAAGGTAGCTTCGGACAGGACTATCAAGGTGCGCCGCTTTTCATAACGAGCGGCGAGAGCGCCCGTATCTTTACGATTTCGCCGTGTAACGCGCGGGAGCACATTCGTCATGTCAGTCTTTGTGCTTTGAGCGAAAGGCAATCTGCTGGATGCCAAGGCGAGCCTGAGCGATGGCAATATTCCCGCAGCCAATGAGAGCCTCGGCGAGGTGAACACTGCGCTGCCGGAGATTGTCAACGAGATGGGTACTGAGTTCGGCGCAGACCTCAAGGCGCAAGTGGAGGAGGCGTGGCAGGTCCAGGAAGAAGCGTCCGAGATCTCCAAGGAGGCCAGCGAAAACTCCGAAGACACCGGCAACGGCGAAGAGGAGCCGTTCGAGGACACGACGATACCGGAGATCTGATCTACCGCATCTGACACGATGGTCGCGTGACTGCGGCCAGCGTGTGTTCATTCTGCGCAAGCGGTTGGCCTGCATCCTCACTGCCCTGCCTGTCCTCCGCGTTCATCGGGGCTCACTTTGCCGTTCATGGCCAGCGACAGCAAATCTGTCAAAGCCCAGTTCATCCGGGAGCGCTCCGAGCCCGGCGCCTCCATCATAAAACATCGCCGGGTCTATAGCCTCAATGCCAACCTCGTCCGCAGTTGGTGCTTTGGAATGCCTTGGAGAATCCCTTGCATTTTGGGTGCGGTAAAACATTTTGTAATATGTGTTCATACTTTGAGCTTTTTTGTTACATGCCAGCAATCTTTTTGACGTGTTTTTTTTAAACGCTGTGTTAGGTTGTTTTTGCCGTGACCGAGCGTCTTGTATATAGCTCTCTCGGGATTGTTCTTTTTTTATGGTTTGTGCTGACTGGCTTTAGTTCCGGTTGGCGTCGTTCGTTGCGCGAAGTCGATCAGGTTGCCCCCCCCTCAGTGTCTCAGGCGCGGAGTTGTAATGACTATGGAAGGTCAAAAGTTGAAGTTGTTGGTGTTTGGCGTGGACGGTGCTTCTTATGAAGTGCTCGGGCGTCTAATGGCTCGCGGCCTGTTGCCCAACTTCAGTGCGCTGCGTGAGCGTTCGTCTCATGGGGTTCTGCAATCGACTTTCCCACCGCATACCGCACCCGGTTGGGCCTCCATGTTTACAGGGGTTTCGCCGGGTTCGCATGGCATCTATCAGTTCTGGGCAACACAGTCCGAGGATTACCAGTTTCGTGCGATGAATGCCTCCGATTATGGCGGCGAGCCCAGTTGGCTGACCCTTGAACGACAGGGGCTGAAAGTGGGTGCCTACAATATACCGATGACGCACCCACCGGCCGATCTGGACGGCGGTTATATGATCAGTTGGCCATTGGCGAAGACATTGCGTTATACCTCGCCAGCTAATTTGGTGCATGAGTTGATGCAGGCGGGCCTGCATTATCATTCCGATATAGTGACTATGTATCGAGGGCAGTCGGATTATTGCGAACAGGCATCTAAATTTATTAAAGGGCGTGCGGATACCTGTTGTTTTCTGCAGCAAACCCGTCCTGTCGATGCATTGTTTGTGGTGTTTACCGAAGTTGATCGGGTCAGTCATTACTACTGGGGCGATCAAGCCTTGCCCAGTGCGGAAGTCGAGGCGTGCTACGTCAGTATCGATCAGGCCTTGGGCACGTTATTGGCCCTGGCCGATGAGAATACGTTGATTGTCGTGGCATCCGACCATGGCTTCGGTGTCTGTGACGTCGACTTCAGCGTGCACGAGTTTCTACAGCAGGAAGGCTTGCTCGCCACTCGGTATGAGCCGCTGGAGGAAGGTGCTGAGGCGGGCCATGATGACCCGGGTGTGCGCTCCTGGTTCGAAGCCCAGGGACGTTATCGACGCACCGTGGACTGGCCACACACGCAGTTCTATATGCCGACCCCGGGATGCTTTGGAGTCAATGCCAACCTCAAGGGGCGTGAGGCACATGGATGCCTTGATACCGAGTCGCTGCCAGCGGCCGAAGCGCAGCTGCGCCAAGCGTTGGCCAAGGTGCTCGATGAGCAGGGCCAGCCCTGGTTCTCCCTGGTCAAAAGTTCGGAGGTCTATGCCGGGCCGCGCCTGAGCGAGGCCCCTGACTACTTGTTGATTCCGAAAGATTTCAGTGTCATGCCCACGCCGTCCCTGAGTGGCAAGGTCTGGAACCCACCGGCGCAACATGGTGTGCACCGGCCCGATGGAATCGTGTTCATCAGCGGCTCCAACTTCCCCCGCAATGCGGGCCTGCAAGCGCGTATCGAAGATATCCACCCGACGATTCTGGCCCACCTGGGGTTAGTGGTTCCCGAGGGGCTGGAGGGTCACTGGCTGGTCGATCCGCCCCAGGCGCCCCGGCGCGAACCTGCCCGCCAGGGCAGCGGCCAACGGATGAGCCAGGAAGAGCAGCATTTCATGGACAAACAATTACAACAGATCGGGTACTTCTGATGGAAACCGTGCAGTTCTCCAATGCCGCCGGCGCGCTTATTCCGCTGGCTAACCTGGGTGATCCGATCGACGTCCCGGTCGCAAACCCGTTGCACTCCAGCGTCGACTTCCGCAGCCCCCAGCCGATGCGCGTGTGTTTCCCGGTGCTGCTCGATGGCGACCTGGTGATGAGTTCCGAGCATCTCGGGGTGAGCTACCTGGTATCGATCCTGCGTGACCTAGGAGCCGAATGTCGGGTGGTGGAGGTCAAGGCCATCCAGCACGGCGACGAACTGGCGATTGCCGAAGTCGTCGCGTTCAAGCCCGACCTCATTGGTTTCTCGCTGACCACGGTGACCGTCAGCCACGCCACGGCTTTCGGTTCTGCTTTACGCGCGGCATTGCCGGACAAAGTCGCATTCCTGGCCGGCGGTCCACTGGCGACGTTTCTCGGTTCCAAGCTGCTGAGCAATCCCAACTGGGGGTTCCTCGATGCCCTGGTGCGGGGTGAAGGTGATGTGCCGCTGGTGCGTTATGTGGAAGCTTTCTGGGCACATAAGGATTACTCCAGCGTGCCTAGCCTGAGTTGGCGCGAGGAGGGCGGGTTTGTGATCGACAATCCGATCGGCAAGCCCGTTCCCGAACTGGACATGTTGCCCGAGCCGGCCCGCGATCAGTTCGAACTCAATAGCGGAAAGCTGCCGTACCTGCGGCTGGCAACTACCCGTGGTTGCACGGCGCGGTGCACGTTCTGCAACGCGCCGCATGCGGGCAACAAGATCAACCCCGGCAAGCTCTGGCGTGCGCGCACACCGGACAACATTGTCGATGAAATCGAACGGCTTTATCACAAGTACAACTTCAACACTTTCGACTTCGTCGACTCGACGTTCGAAGACCCGGGTGGTGCACCGTTCGCCAAGCAGCGAATCGCCGACATCGCCCAAGGCGTGCTCGATCGCGACCTGAAGATTTATTACAACTGCTGCATGCAGGCCAAAAATTGGCATGTCGAAGATAAGCCCTTGCTGGACCTGCTCTACCGCTCCGGCCTGGAAAAAGTCCTGATTGGTATCGAGTCGGGCTCGCAGATCGGCCTGGATCGCTGGAAGAAGAAGTCGACCGTCGAAGACAACAAGCGGGCGATCGAACTGGTACGCGCTGCCGGCATCTACGTTGCGTTTGGCTTTATCGCCTATCACCCGTGGTCGACGTTCCAGGAAATCCGCGACAACAACACCTTCCTGCGTGAGTACATGGGCTACAACCTGCGCCGTTACACCGTGCGCCTGGAGTTGTATCCCGGCGCCGAGGCGGTTGAGACCTTGCGTGCCGAAGGCAAGCTGCATGACGACTTCGATGTCTCGCTCAACGCGTTGAGCTATGACTTCGAAGACCCGCGGGTACGCCAACTCTCGGCCATGACCGCCTTGCTCTATGGCGAAAAATACGCCTCGGAAATGGTCATCGAAAAAGAGCCGGCTGTATTCGAGTTCGAGACCTACGACATCGTCATGCACACCTTTATGTCGCGATTGCGCAGAGCAGTGCTGGACGACCCCAAAGGCCTGGCCATTCTTCAAGCAGGTGAGGCCAAGGCGGCCGAACTGCGCAAGGCCATGAGCGATTTCAATTACGCGTTGATCTCCGAAATGACCGACCTGGCTGAACTGGAAACGCTTACCGAGGCTTATGCCCACGACAAGCGCCCGCAGTTGGAGGTGTTTTACCGGACAAAACTCGCTGAGCTGCGCCAGGTGCAACTGGGTATCAGCATGCAGCTTCATCGCGCGGGTCTGAGCTTGCGTGATATCCAGTTCAGCAAAGGGGCCTGAACATGACAATCGGTGAACCGGTGAACTTCCTGGGCCATGGCCAGCTGCTTGGCAACGACCTGGTCATTAATGAAGACTCCTGCAACTTGGGGTGTACCTACTGCCTCACCGGGCAGAGCAATATGAAGTCGTCCCATGAAGGCAAGCTGATCTTCCAGCCGCCGACCCATGACGCCTACACCGAAGAGAGCGACCTGGGCAAGCGCCTGCACACCATCGTCGAGCGCGTCAATCGGACCTTCAGGCCGCCCATCCTGAAAATGACGGGCGGTGAAATCTTCATTATCAAGGGCATCATGACGTTCATCGAACGCATGTCGCCGCTGCATGAAGTGTTGATCGTACAGACCAACGGTTTGCCGCTCACCGCCGAGAAAATCAAGCGGCTGGCGGAGCTGGGCAATGTCGTCGTGCAGATTTCGCTCGATAGCAGCAATTACACGGGCAACAGCTACCGGGTTTTGTCGCCGCGTATCCACGAGATGATCATGGAGCGGATCGAGATGGTGCTGGAAGCAGGGTTGCCGCTGGAAATCTACGGCGTGTTGAACGACCGCAGTGCGCCCTACCTGCGTGAGTTCGTCCAATGGTGTGCACGTTTCAAGGAAAACCCTCCACAGTTATTTCCGTTTCCGGTGCGAGGGCCTGACAGCGAAACCTTCAAGCTACGACCGGACCAGTACCTGCACATTGATGAATTGTTCGAGCTGCGCGACCTCTACCCGGACGTGTTGCCACCCAAGGCGTACCTGGAGCGCCTGAGTTCGTTCTATCGCGATGGGGGGCGTAGCTGGCGTTGCCACCTGCCGCGCCTGGTGCTTTCCACGTTCAGTGACGGGGTGGTGACGCCGTGCCCGAATATCTGGTTCCACGACATGGGCAACCTGGTCGAGGGCGATTGGAACAAGGCCCTGGCGCCGGTGAATCGTTCGCCGTTCTATCAACTGCTGCTATCGGAACGCCCGCGCCTGGATGCGTGCAAAGGCTGCTTCACGCCTTGGGACACCCTGAGCCTGTATTTCGAAAGTGTCATCAGCCTGGATGAACTGTGTCGCGCACCGTCCTATGCGCCCCAGGCAGTCAGAACCCTGCTTGAGCAAGCCAAGGAGGCGTACCTGAATGGCGCATGAGTACCCAGTCGATGCTCAGTGCTTCGAGGCATTGTCCAGCGCATCACTGCTAGAACGATTACCGGTCGGTCAACGCAGCTCCTGGGGGCAACAGCTACGTGAGCTGGCACCCTGCGCCAATGGGCGGGTAATGCTGGTGTTCGACAGCAGCGTCGAACACGTTGCGCTGTTGTTGATGCTGCTGGAGCACGGGCTTTCGCCCCTGCTGGTGGCCAGTGATGCCACGGTGCACGAGATCAATCGCTACGGCGCACGCGGGGCGATTGCCCACAGCCTGTCGCTGGAGCATGGAGCGCTACGCGTGCTGAAGCTGGACGCCACGTCGGCGGGATCGGATGTGCAGGCCAGTGCGACGATGCGCCGAGGCATCTACCTGCTGACATCCGGAACCACGGGTGAGCCGTCCATCGTCTTCCGCGACCTGCAGAGCTGGCGCGACGAAGGTTTACGCTACTGCCACCTGCTGCAGTTGGGCCCGGAGCATCGGGTGCTGTTTGTCGCCCCCATCTGTCACGCGTATGCACTGGGTTGGCTGTGGGGTGCATTGCTGGCCGGTGCGCAGGTCGAGATCGTCAAGCCGACGGAACTGGCGGGCGCCCTTGCGGCCTTGCGTCAGCGTGCAACCCATTGCGTCGTCACACCGTTGCTGGCCTCGTTACTGGCACAACGGGCCGGGCAGGGCGGACGCGGCGGGCAGCTTGAGGTGGTGATGTCTGGTGCCGGTCCGGTGAGCGAATCGATTGAGCAGCAGTTCCAGCAGGCGTTCGGCATAGGTCTGTCGCGTAATTACGGCAGTACGGAAAGCGGGGCACTGTTCGGTGGCGTCGCGCCTTTGCCGCCGCTGTCCATTGGCTTTCCGTTGCCAGGTATACGTGTGCTGGACGAGCCCGTAGAAGGGCAGCCGTTCGCGCTCAAGGTCATGCTGGAGGACGGCCGCGTCTACGACACCGGTGATATCGCCGAGCGTACCCCTGAGGGGTACACCATCGTCGGCCGTGAGAGCAGCGCCATTCGCCGGGGCGAGCGTTGGGTTTCGGCGTTCGAGATCGAGTCGATCCTGGCCGGCCACGAAGACGTGATGGACTGCACGGTCCGAGCGGTCAAGTCCAAACAGGCCGGCAACGATTACATCTTTGCCTTCGTGGTCTGGCGGGCTGATCGGGCATGGGATGAGGCGCAATTGCGCGCGCACTGTCAGGCCTACCTGGCAAGTCATAAGGTGCCTGATCGCTTTGAGCGCACGGCACTGATCCCGAGGGGCGCCAGCGGCAAGGCGCTGCTGAGTCGACGCTATTACCCGGCTGACAATGCTGTGCTGCTTGAGGCCGCCCATGCCTATAAGCGTTCACAACTGCTGTTCGCGCTGTGGACCAGCGGCGCGCTGCAACTCAGTGCCCAGGGGTTGAATGTCGATCAGATCGCCCAGCGCAGCGGTTTGCACGCCACGACCTTGGCGGCGGCGTTCGATACGGCCCTGGCCAACGGCCTGGTTCACGAAGGCGCGGAGCAGCATGGCGATCCACGTCGGCTGGAAACGCTGGCACCGGTGCTCAACCTTGAAACCTTCAACAGCCAGGGCTGGAACCAACTGGATCAATTGTTGGCGGTATTGCAGCGCGGGCTGGACGCCCGCCCGTTTGAACAGACCGCCGACCAGTGGCAACTGCGCCAGTTGTACCAGCGAGCGGTGGCCGGCCCGGAAAAACACCTGGCGGCGCAACTGGCGTGGCGCAAGGTCTTGAATTACATGCCGGGTGCCTTGCGGTTACTGGATGTCAGCGCCACCGGTGCGGTTTATACCCAGGCCCTGCTCAGCAAACGGCGCCTCGACTGCCCCGCCAGCCAAGTGGTCCTGCTCGGTGGGCTGAACCCTCTCGACCTCGATATACCGGTGGATACCCATGACGCCCTGGACGCACTCGACGCGCGCCAGTTCGATGTCATCGTCCTTGACAACATCCTGCACCAGGCATGCGTGGCACAGGGGTTGTCCGGGCTGCTGGAGCGATTGGCGCACAACGGGCGACTGGTGATTGACGACATTTTTTTTAACGACCAAGCCTCCGCCACCGTCGGTGTCGACTGGTTGACCCATGGAGGCCATTTTTACCCGCGTCATGACGAGCTGGTCGGCGTGATGGCCGGCCTTGGGTTCAGCGCAAGCGAAGTGTCGCGCCCCGAATCGATGATTTTCCAATGCACGACGATATTTACCAGGAGCTGTGAGAAATGACTGATACCGATCGTTTGATCAACGTGTTCTCGGCCACCGTAGGCCGTCATTTGAGCCGCGAAGACCTGTCGGGAGGAAACCTCATCGCCAGTTTGGGGCTGAACTCCATCGACGCCTTGCAATTGCTGATCCAGGTGGAAACCGAGTTCGGCTTCTCCATCGAAGACAACGAGCTATCCATTGAGCTGGTGAACTCGCTGGAGCGCCTCGAAACCTTCGTCGCGCAAAAGCAGCAAGCCCAGGCAGTCTGATTGTCGTGACGCCTCAGCAAGCACTGCCGGCATCCGGCAGCGGGTGTGCAGCCGCCTGCCACGCCGACCGCAGCAATTGAATGATCGAGGAAATGTGTGTGAGCGACTCAAAACTGACTGAAGCGGTGTTTACCAACCGCCCTGGTACCCGCCACCAGTTGCCGTGGCTCAACCAGTTGAGCCGCCAGCGCCTGGCGGGCCCCGGGATGGAGAACAATCGTTGCCTGACCCAGGGCGAAGCCCCAGCGACGCTTTGCGTCCACGCCGGGACCTATGAGGACCCGATAACAGGCGCCGTGGGCACACCGGTGTTTCCCAGCACCACCTTTCGGTTCAGCCAAACTACCTACGAGTCGTTTCTAGAAGGTTACATCCGCGACATTCCGACCTACAGTCGCTACGGCAACCCCGGGCAATGGTCGGTGCAACTCAAAGTCGCGGCACTGGAAGGGGCGCAGAGTGCGCTAGTGCTGTCTTCGGGCATGGCTGCAATTGCATCCACGCTGTTCGCGCTGACCAATCGCAATGGCCATATCATTTCCTCCTATGACCTATATGGCGGCAGTTACAGCCTGCTGCATGCGGATATCAATCAGGCCGGGCGCTCGGTCAGCTACGTCGACCCACTGAACCTGGCGGATATTCGCCGAGCGATTCGCCCGGAAACGCAGATCATGTTCTTCGAGCTGCTTTCCAATCCACTGATGAAGGCCATCGATCTGGTGGCGATTGCAGCCCTGTGCAAGCAGGAGAACATCCTGTTGGTGGTTGACAATACCTTCCTCTCGCCAATCAGTTGTCGGCCGCTGGAGTGGGGCGCGGACATCGTGATTCATTCGGCCACCAAGTACCTCAACGGTCACAGCGATGCGACCTGTGGTGCGGTGGCGGGCAGCCGCAAGCTGGTTGATCGGGTATGGGCACAACTGCTGCGCTTTGGCGGTAGCCTCGATCCCTTCGTGTGTTTTTTGCTTGAACGCGGCATGAAGACCCTGGCCGTGCGCATGCAGGCGCACGCCAATGGCGCCCGGCAGGTGACGCGCTTTCTGGAGCAGCACCCGCGGGTCACTGCCCTGCACTCGGTGTATGCGCAGGATTACACCCATCGACAGTTGTTCGAGTACGCAGCGAAGACCACCTGCGGAATGCTCAGCTTTGAGGTCGAGGGCGGGGATGCGGCGGCGCTCGAACTGCTGGAGCGGCTCAAGCTGATTACCTCGGCGACCAGCCTGGGTGGTGTGGAGTCGTTGGTCAGTCTGCCTTTCAATACCTCCCACAGCGGGCTGACCAGCGAGCAGCAGAAGAAAATCGGGCTTAACCCCGGGCTGGTCCGGCTTTCTGTGGGCATCGAAGATCCGGATGATCTGTGCGCCGATCTGGAGCAGGCGCTGCATCAGGTTTATCAGGGAAGGAATGCGTCATGAGAAACGGAATGAACATCTCGGGCTTCAGCGAGATTGTCCACGAGATCCAGGAAGAGCCCGAACAGGCCATCTTCCGCTATGCGGCCTACGCACGCGCCGCCCCTGACGCCGGAGTGCTGGCCGGGGTGCATCCGGCGCTCATCGGTTTGCTCAAGGCCCCTCGCCATTTCGAGGTGCCGATAAGCCCTGAACCGGCCCTCAAGTCCTACGGCTTGCTGGACGTGGCAAGCCCACAGGAGCTCGCGCTGACGGCGTTGTCGGGATGTTTTCTGGTATCCGCCGTGTCCGGGTTTTCCGCACGGCGAACCACGGTCGATCACCTGTCGATGACCACCAGTGCCGCTCTGTTCCAGGCACAGGTTGGTGCACCTCAAGTGCGGTACCAGATTCGTTCGGGCACCGATAAGAAAATCGGCGAGGCGCTGGACGTGATTGAGGCCGTCAAGACCCATAGCCCCAACCACCAGACATTCGTTCAGTCCTTGGGGCTGTCGGCACGCCTGGCCGGACCTTCCGGCGCGCGACCGTGGGTGCGTTTCCCTGGGATCACGGCTTCTGCCGGCAACACACCTGTGCCAAGCCAGGCCTTATCGCTCGATTGCCAGTGGTTGTATGGGACCCAGTTGAGCAGCAATTTCCTACGTCAGGACCCAGAGGATCCACGTACCTTTCCAATCGACCAGCCCAAGCAATTGGCAGGCATCGATTGGGGGCCCAACCCCCAGGAATACCTGCTGATGGCGATCGCCGCCGATGTGTTGCTGCAACTGAGGGCTCATCACCCGCTGGCGAGCGCGGTACAGCTCAATGTGCGAGCGATGGTGGACATCCGCGGGATGTGCGAGGTCGCGCCGTCGCCTGTTCACCTGCAAGACATCGAGCTGCAGTTGCAGGTGGGCGAGTGCACCGCACAGCAGCTGGAGCAACTGGAGCAAGAACTGGCGCAGAGCATCGAATGTTCCACGGTGTGTGCACTGATTCGCCGACGTGTGGACTTTGAGTTTGAGATCGGCGCGCAACCGGTAGCGCCGTGAGCGAGCCGCGCAGAGGGTACCTATGAACGATTCGACGCTGTGTTTCTGCACCTTGGCGGTGACTGACCTGGTTGAGGCCGAGCGGTTTTACGTGGAGGTCCTGGGCACCATGGTCAGCCGACGGTTTGCGCCGACCCTGTGGATCAGCTTGGATGTGGATGAGCACAAGGGCGCCGGGTTCGGCTTGATCGAGGACGCTTCGATGCCCTGGCCGTCCAGCGCAACGATGCTGGATTTTCAGGTGGCTGACCTGGCGTCAACGTTTGCGCGGCTGCGCGAACAGGTGACGGTGATCGAGGCGCCGGTGCATACCCCGTGGGGAAGTTACAAGGCAACCATCCAGGACCCGTTCGGCAACCGCATCGGCCTGGTTCAGCGCAATTGAAATCTGGGTTCCAGGGGCTGCCACCAGGGGTGAGAAAATGAGGAGCTGGGATGCTTAAGCAATATCGCTGCATGAATGTACCGGACTGTGTCGCGGGCGAGGCTGGTTTTGTGTCGGTCGTTTCCGGGTTACCGCGTTCCGGCACATCGATGATGATGCGTGCCTTGGGTTGCGCCGGAATGCCGTTGCTGACCGACAACGTACGTCAGGGGGATGGGCGCAATCCCCATGGTTACTTCGAGTGGGAGGCCGTCAAGTCCAAGGACAGTTACCTGACCTGGATGGATCAGGCTCGTGGCCACGCGGTCAAGCTGGTGTCGAGGTTCCTGATGCACCTGCCGGCCACCCATGGTTACCGAGTGGTGTTCATGCACCGCGACATCGAGGCGGTAATCCGTTCCCAGCGCGATATGGCGGCGCATCATTCAGGAAATATCTGGGGCGAAGTGGAGGGCGAGGCATTAGCCCGGCTTTACCACGACCACGTGGCAAAGGTTGTCGCCTGGGTTCGCTCGCGCCCCAACATGCAGCTGTTGGAGTTGGACTATCAGCAGGTGCTTGAGGCGCCTCAGGCCGAGTTTGCCAAGGTCGCACAGTTTCTTTCCCTGGTGCCACTGGCCGTGGATGCCATGGTGCAGACCGTGGACAAACGTCTGGATCACCACATTGCCACGCAGGTACCTGCCCATGTCTAAATCCTCGATCAGCGCCGTTATCTTCGACCTTGACGGTACGGTCATCGACAGTAAACAGGTGATTGCCGAGGCTTACCATGCAGCTCACGCTGAAGTCATGGGCGCTGAGGCTGTCGCACCGCCGTTCAGCGAGTATTGCAAGCACTTGGGGCGTAGCTTTCCGCAAATCATGAAGCGCATGGGACTGCCGCTGGCCATGCACGGGGTGTTCATGCGCGAGAGCAATGCGCGCATGCACCGCATTGAGGTGTTTGACGGTATTCGCCCGTTGCTTGATAGCTTGCGTGCGCAGGGTATCCCCATGGCCGTGGCCACCGGCAAGGACCATACGCGTACCGAGGCGATTCTCGACAGCCTGGGGTTGATCGACTATTTCGCCTGCATCGTGGGCAGTGACGATGTCGAAAACCCGAAACCGGCACCCGATATGGCCCTGATGATCGTCCAGCGCCTTGGCCTGGAGCCGGCGAGCACCTTGTTTCTGGGCGATGCGGTGGCTGACCTGTTGTGTGGGCAGGGCGCAGGCATGCAGACCGCGCTGGCCCTCTGGGATAACCCGGGCGAAGAAGTCCGGGGCCATGCTTGCGACTACCAACTGACCGATCCGCGTCACGTCCTGGCCTTGCTGGAGGAGCCGCGTCATGCCGACGTTACTCCTGCTTAACGGCCCAAACTTGGGACGACTGGGGCTGCGCAAGCCCGAGGTCTACGGCACCAAAACCCTGGCCGACGTCACGCAAGAGGTCACCGTGGTGGCGGCGGCGCAAGGCTGGTCGGTGCGCTCATTGCAAAGCAATCACGAAGGCGAGCTCATCGACTTTGTCGAAGCCAATCGCGATGCCGCGGCGCTGATCATCAACCCTGGCGCGCTGATGATGTCCGGCTGGGCTTTGCGTGACGCACTGGAAGATTATCCGGGACGTTGGATCGAAGTGCATATCTCCAATCTGTTCGGCCGCGAAGCCTTCCGCCATACCTCGGTGATCGCTCCGCTGTGCCATGGTTTTATCGCCGGCATGGGCACTGATGCCTATGCTGTTGCAGCGTCTGTGCTGGTGGGGCGTGACCATGGGTAATGTTTCGATAATGGTACCGGGGCATGCCGTACTTCTGGCCGACGTGCTGCAGCTGTGCAGTGAGCTGCTGGGCGTGCCGGCGGGCAGTCTGGAGGCCTCGCAGAACTTCTTCGAGCACGGTGGAAATTCACTCAAGGCGCTGCAGTTATGTGTGCAACTGGAGCATAGGCACCCGCATTTGTGCGGTGAAGCGGGAATTGATCTGACGCTGATCGTCGCCACCGCCAGTTTCGCCGATTTCGTCAATGAGTTGCTGGCATCGGCGCGGCAGGCGTCGGCGCCCTGTGTGTCGGAGGGCGAGCTGTGAGCCAGTCTGTTGCGACATTGATCGAAAGCTGGGAACAGCGTGGCGTGCACCTGTACGAGGAAGCCGGCAAGCTCAAGTACTATTGTGAGAAGCCCACGCTGCCTGAAGACATTCGCCACTCGGTGAGCCGGGAGAAAACCCGGTTGCTGAGCTACCTGGCGCAACCCGATCCCCTGGCGGCGAACTTGAGCGGCCTGCGTCAGGCCTATTGGCTGGGTGAACACTCCGCATTCACGCAAGGCAGCGCGGCCTACCTGCACCTGGTGTATGCCGGGGATTTGCCTTCACAGGCCCAGCTTGAATCGGTCCTGGAGCAAATGCTGGCGCTCCATCCGATTCTCAATTACACCTTGGACGCCCATGCCCCGCGTCTCAAACCCATGGCCAGGCAGGCAGTTGTGGTCGAGCAGGTGACCGCAGCAGCGGGGCAGGCCCCGCGGCGCTGCGCGGCCTTGCCAGGGAGCGACACACCGATTCCGGCATTGACTCTGGAGCGGCCGCTGTTTCGCTTGGTGATCGTGGAGAGCGCGGATGAGCGCTGCCTGCATGTGGTCTACCGGCTGGCGCTGTTCGATGCTCCCAGTGTGCAGATTTTCATCGCCGACTTGATGGCGTTGGTAGCCTGTGGAACCGGCGCGCAATCGACAGCGGGCATGTATGCATCCGCCAGGATTGCGGCACAGGTGCGGGCCGGCCGGCTGGCGCGCTTCAAGGCGCGTAACTATTGGGCGCAGAAGATCACCAAGCTGGCTGGTGGCCCCGATCTGCCGAGGTTACGCCGCTCTACCGTCGAGCCAAAAGGTCCGGCCGGCATTGGGCGCTTCACGGAACATCGTGGCCTGCTGGCGGCCGAGGCGTACAACGCCCTTGCCGAACGCGCGCGCAGGCATCGGTTGTCGCTCAATGCGGTGCTGCTGACGGTGTACCTGCAGACGTTGGCGCGCTGGTCCGGCAAGGCCACGGTGACCTGTAGCGTCATGTACAGCACCCGCCCTGGGCTGGCAAAGGAATTTGCTCGCCATATCGGTAATTTCGCCGATACCGTACTGATCGACCTGCCGACCGGGCCAAGGGCCTTTTCGGCAATCGTGCAACACCTGCAGCAAGACTTGTATGCGGCTATGCAGCACGGCGCCTACGATGGTGTCTCTGCGGTGCGTGAATGGATCAAGCTTCACGACCAGCGTGCCAGCAGTGCCGAACCGCCCATGCCCTATGTGTTTTCGTCATTGCTGGAAATGGATCTGCCCGCCGTACCGCTGGAGCAGACGGACCACGCCATGATGACCCCGCAGATCTGGATCGACGCCCAAACGTTTTCACACAAGGGTGAGTTGTGGTTGTCTTGGGATGAGCGCGAAGGAGTGTTCTCGCCGGGGGTGATCGCCCAGGCGTTCGAGCATTTTCACGCGACCCTGCAGCGCCTCGCCACTGAGCCGGGGGAGTGGGATGACGCTCAGGTGTCCTTGAGCCCGGCCCTGCTGGCGACAGTCGATGCGTTCAACCATACACAACAAGCCTTCGACAGCGGCGCACTCTACCAGGGCCTGCTGCATCAGGCCGTGCAGCGACCGGATGCACCGGCCATCCTGGATGCGCAGGGCGGCCTGAGCTTCGCGCAATTGCTGTGCCAGGCCAGCCGACTGGCCAGTCATCTGAATGAAAATGGCGTCGGTCCCAGTGATCATGTGGTCATCCGGGGCAGCCATGATGCCGCGAACGTGATCGCGATCTATGCCACGCTGATGGCCGGCGCGACCTACGTACCGGTCAGCAAGCACTCCCCGCGGGGGCGGGTGCATTCGATGATCAATCAAGCCGCGGCAACGACGGTGCTGGGCGATGACGACGCGGACATCGCCGGCATCCTGACCTCGCCCGTGAACTGGTACTTGAATTACCGCCAGTGGCTGGAGGCCGGTCATGGGCAGGGCGCCTGCATAATGCCGGCCTATCCGGCGGTCGACAGCAGCTTGGCGTACATCATGTTCACGTCTGGCACCACGGGTGTGCCCAAAGGCGTCAGCGTGACTCACCGGGCAGCACTCAATACCCTGCAGGACTGTCGCAAGCGCTTCGCGATCGATGACAGCGACCGTTTGCTGGGGGTCAGCGAATTCAGCTTCGACTTGTCGGTGTTCGACCTCTTCATGCCGGCCCTGAGCGGGTGTGCGCTGGTGCTTGGGCACGGCGCCGAAAGCGCTGACCCGAATGCCTGGCTCGTCGCTGCGCGCGAACATCGTGTGAGCATCTGGAATTCAGTGCCTGCGATCATGGAAATGGCGTTGAGCTACGCCCTGGCCACGCAGTTGCCCGCACCGGCGCCTGCGGTTCGGTTGTGGATGGCCAGTGGCGACTGGATCAACCTGAGCTTGCCCGACCGCTTGCGCGCCAGCGCTCCAGGCTCGCGTTTTGTTGCCTTGGGCGGGGCCACGGAGGCGGCCATCTGGTCCAACTGTTTCGAGGTCGAACAGGTCGATCCGCAATGGCCGAGCATTCCCTATGGACGACCACTGGCCAACCAGCGCTTCTACATCCTCGACGCCCTGGGGCGACGTTGCCCACCCGAAGTCAAAGGCATGCTGCACATTGCCGGCGAAGGCTTGGCGGTCGGTTATATTCATGACCGGCAACGGACCGAGCAAGCGTTTTTCGAGGACCCTGGTCTGTGCCAGCGGGTGTATCGGACCGGGGATCTGGGGCGCTTGCGAATGGATGGCGAAATGGAGTTTCTCGGCCGTGAGGACTTGCAGGTCAAGCTCAATGGTTTTCGGGTCGAGCTGGGCGAGATCGACGCAGTGTTCCGCAGGGCGCCTGGCGTGCTGCACGCCGCTGCCTGTCTGGGGGAAACCGAAGGCCTGCTGGTTGCGGTCGTCCTGGATCCAGGCTTCGAGCCTGCGCCCAGCGCCCAGCAATTGCTGGCGTTCGGTGCACACTACCTGAACCCCTACATGGTGCCTGCGCGGATCGTCGAGTTGGGACAACTGCCGCTGACCGCCAATGGCAAGGTCGACCGCCAGCAACTGACGAAACAGGTGGTGCAGCGCTGTGGCGAGTCCTCCAGCGAACCACAAGACCTGGGTTTCTGCGCGAAGCAGCAGTTGATGGCCAATTGTGTACAGCGCGTGCTGCCGGCGGCGGTTGACCCGCAGCGTTCCTGGTTCGACCTGGGCGCGTCATCCCTGCATGCGGTGCATATTCTCCAGGCACTGAATACGCAAATGGGGCTTGAGTTGAATCTGGCGGATATCTACTCCTATCCCTCGGTCAGCCGGCTGCAGGCGTACTTGCAAGACCGCTCCAAGGGGGCGCGCAACTTGGTGCATTTCAGACGTGACAAGGTGCGGGACGTGCCGCTTCTGGTGTTGGTGCATCCGGTGGGCGGGGCCCTTTCCTGTTACTTGCCGCTTGTTGAGGCCCTGGGTGGTCGTTTCGATATCGTCGGCATTTGCGCGGACAGTGAGCAACATTTCGCGAGCATCAACGCCCAAGCCTTGGCGTATTTCGAGCAATTGCGTGAACCGCTGGCCGAGTATCGCCAGGTGGTGCTCGCGGGGTGGTCATACGGGGGTGTGGTCGCCGTGGAGATCGCGCGCTTGCTCAGCGCCGGCGGCCAACACCTGCCTGCGTTGGTGACGATCGACGCCGGTGCTGCCCAGGGTGAGGTCTTGGAACTGCCGCCGACCCTGCTGCAACAGATGTTCCAGCACGACCTGATGCACACCGAACAGATACAGGCCGAAGGGGAGGTGCAAGAGGCCCAGTTGAACCAGGCCTTGGAACAGCGTTTCGCGCTGTTTTGCCGGCACTATGCGGCGTTGCTCAACTACTGCTACCAACCCGTGGCCTGTCCGACGTGGCATTTGCACGCCAGTGAACAGCGGCATGCCAGTGGACTGCATCGCCTGAGCGAGTTGTCGACGCAGGAAGCCTGCGTGCGGATCGTTGCGAATCACTACAGTATTTTGTCGGATGCCGCGCTGGAGCAAGTCATCCTTTACCTGGAGCGGGCCGCGCAGCATGCGGCAAGGCCTGGTGAACCATGAGCCGACAATCGGCGGCGGTGCAACTCGCTGCGAGTGGGCCTGTACTCCCGGGCGTCGACCTGTGGCGGTTGCCGTGGAGCGGCTCAAGGTCCCATCCTCGGCGCGAGCAGTATCTGGCCTGGTTGGCCGATGATGAGCGCGCTCGTTACCAAGGTTTGGGGACAGCCGTCGCGCGTGCGCAATACCTGGTTGGGCATGGCTGGCTACGCGAGGTTCTGGCCCGTTATCTGGCGTGTGAACCGGCACGCATTGCCCTGAGTTACGGGGCCGCGGGCAAGCCTGTGCTCGCGGCGCCCGCCCGCGCGGCGGTGCATTTCAACCTTGCCCATACCGACGGCCTGTTAGTGCTGGGGGTCGGCGCGGGACCGGTTGGGGTCGATGTCGAGGCTCACCAGGCGCGGGATACGCAAAGCCTGAGCCGGCGGTTTTTCAGCCACGAGGAGCAAGCAGTGCTGGCCAAGCTCGCCGGACCTGCGCGCGAAGAAGCTTTTTATCGGCTCTGGACCCTGAAAGAGGCAGGCGCCAAGGCCTGTGGGCAAGGGATCGGCCGAGCATGGTCCAGGCTAGGGTTTGCCTGCCAGCCACCGGCTCAAGAGGCCTCGGGCCCGTCGCCATGGCGATTCGCACACACGGCTTCGCTGGCCGGCTATTCGATTGCTGTCGCGGCGCGCAGGAGAACAAGCCTGACAATTCGTACATTTATCGATTCTGCGCTGGCGCAATCGGGCCCGTGCCCTGAAAATTTGCATTGGCTCGAACACTATCGCCGTTCCTACGGCACGAGCCTCATAAACAGCAACATCTAAGGAGAAGCACCGTGAAATTTGGATACACGATTGTTTATGTACCTCAGGTCGAAGCCACCCTTGTGTTCTTCGAGCAAGCCTTTGGTTTCAAGCGGCGCTTTCTGGATGAGTCGGGCGACTACGGCGAGCTTGAAACCGGTGGCACTACACTCGCGTTCGCCAGTCGCGGCCTTGCCGAATCGAACTGCGATGGCGGATATGAGTTCTGCAGTCCGCACCAAAAGCCCTTGGGCATTGAAATAGCCCTGGTTACCGATGATGTAACCACCGCGCATGCCAAGGCGTTGGCGGCCGGGGCGAGCGAGCATGCTGCGGTGCAGAAAAAACCCTGGGGCCAGGTGGTGTCCTACGTGCGCTGCCCGGCGGGCACTCTCGTGGAACTGTGTACACCGGTCGGTCAATGACCTTCACGTTGCAGGCAACGATCCAAGGAGGACAGCGTGGCAGGTAAAACGGACGATGCCGTTGCGGCATTACTTGAAGATATTGGCAGCACGCATGGTGCCTTGCTGGAAGTGGTCCAGAAGGTGCGCAAGGTGGCCGCCCCCGGTGGCGGCGTGACCGAAACGGTCAAGTACGGTGGCATCCTGTTTTCGCGGATAACGCCGTTTTGCGGGGTCTACGCCTACACCAGCCACGTGTCGGTGGAGTTCGGGCAGGGCTACAGGTTTGACGATCCTTATCATGTACTGGAAGGCACCGGAAAGTTTCGTCGCCATATCAAGTTATTCAGTGTGTCGGATGTACAGGATAAGCACCTTGCGGAGTATGTAAGGCAAGCCCTGGATAATTGATCCAACAGAGTATTTAACCTTGATTTTCCTGCGGGGGGGTTACCCCTCGCATGGGGAAGTATTGCCCTGAATTAACTAACTAACGGAAGTGGATATGAGCGATCCCAGTACTTACGGTGAAACCCTGGCCGACATCTATGATGACTTGTACGGAGAGGCGCCAGCGATCGCGATTGATGCCTTGGTGGCATTGGCCGGTCGCGGTGGCCCGGTGCTGGAGTTAGGTGTAGGGACGGGGCGATTCGCACTGCCCATGCGCGAACGCGGCGTTGATGTGCATGGCGTCGACGCCTCGCAATCGATGCTCGATAAGCTCAAGGCCAAGCCTGGAGGTGCTGACGTCCCGGTGACACTGGCGGATTTCGCGACGCTGGAAGGGGTCCGGGGTGGCCCCTTCCAGATGGCGTTCTGCACCTTCAGCTCACTGTTTCTGTTGCTGTCCCAGGACGCTCAAGTCAATTGTTTCCAGGCCACCAGCGCGCAGCTTGGCGAGCAGGGGCTGCTGGTGATCGAAACGTTCTTCCCGGACCTTTCGCGCTATGGCAAGGACCAGCCGGTGTACGTCGGCGGGCTGGAGCGCAACGAGGTACTGCTGGAAGCATCGCGGCATGAGGCGGTCAAGCAGCGGGTCAGTTGCCGGTTCATCCGCATGCAGAGCGAAGGGGTCAAGGTGATTCCCGTGGAGCTGCGTTACGCCTGGCCGGCCGAACTCGACCTGATGGCGCAATTGGCGGGGATGCGCCTGGTCCAGCGCTGGGCCAATTGGGAACAAGCGCCGTTTGTCGACGGCGCGTTCAAACATATTTCGGTCTACGAAAAGCGCCCCCTTCGCTGATTGCGCTTGAACGTCGGAGTTCACCATGGATGTTTTAAACGTCCCGTCCACCCAGGCGGGAGACACCCGTTCTTCGCGCGAAAGAATGCTCGCGGGGGAGTGGTTTCATTCCCCCAGCTTGGAACTTACACGCCTGCATATTCGCGCCAAGGCATTGCAATACGCGTTTAACAATACATCGCCGCTGGCCTTGAAAGAGCAACAAGCGTTGCTCAAGAAATTACTCCGAAAGTTAGGGGAGAACAGTTGGATAGAACCCAGTTTTCATTGCGACTACGGCATTCATATCGATATTGGCGATGACGTGTTCATCAATATGAACTGCACGTTTCTGGACGGCCATCGGATTGTTATCGGTGACCGTGTCTACCTGTCGCCCAACGTGCAACTGATGACCACGACCCACCCGGTGCACCCCCGGCAGCGTTCGGTACGGGTGGACGGCCAACTCAAATGCGTACTGCGCGCCGCTCCGATCACCGTTGGCAATGATGTATGGATCGGCGCGGGGGCAACGCTGCTTGGTGGCGTTGAAATCGGTGACGACAGCGTGATTGGCGCGGGCAGTGTGGTCAGCCGTTCGATACCCGCCGGGGTGGTGGCAGCCGGTAACCCTTGCCGAATCATTCGCTCCGTTTATGAGTGAATTTACAGGAACATTTTATGAGCATCGATGACATGAGCCTGATCAATCGTTGTGAGGTTCCCCGGCGCGCCGAAATGCCGGAGCCACCGGCCTATCGCGCGTTATGCGTGTGGTTTACCGGTTTGTCCGGGGCCGGCAAGACAACCCTGGCTACTCTCCTGGCGCAATCCCTGGGCGATGCCGGCATACGCGCACGGGTATTGGACGGCGATGACCTGCGTACCGGCCTCAACAGCGATCTACGTTTCAGCGCCGAAGATCGCAAGGAAAATGTCCGGCGCCTCGCCGAAGTCGCCAAGCTGTTTTGTGACAGTGGCTACGTTGTGCTGGTGAGTGCTATCTCGCCGTTCGCCGAGGACCGCCTGCGGGCCAGGATGTTGTTCAGCGCGGCAGAGTTTGTCGAGGTGCACGTCGCCACCTCCTTGGCGGTGTGCGAGTCGCGTGATCCCAAAGGGCTGTATCGACGGGCCCGGTGCGGAGAGCTGCCACAGTTCACCGGCATCGGTAGCACCTATGAGCCGCCGCTGTCCTGTGAGTGTGTGGTTCAGACCGCTGATCGCAGCATCGATGAGAGCGTGCAGCAGGTGCTGGCGATGGTGCTCAAGCGTTGCGCGGTACCCACCTCGCACCCGGCGATGCAACCGCAAATGGCTCAATTACCTTGCAACGGAGAACGAGGCTGATGCCGACGTCGACATTCGAGCGCTTGTTGAAGCGCTATCGCTACCTACTGTTTGCCCTCGTGCTCGTGCTGGTGGCCGGGTTGTCCTGGGGCATGACCTCGATTCGTTTCGCCGCCGATTACCGCTCGTTTTTTCCCGAAGGGGAAAAAACCGTCGAGCAATTGGACGCGATGCATCGTCAGTTCGGTAAGTCCGATACGTTGCTTTTCGTGATCAAGAACCCCCAGGGCAGTCTGTTCACCCGCCGTTACCTGGAACAGATACACCAGCTGACCGAGCAGGCCTGGCGTATCCCGCATGCGTATCGCGTCGATTCGGTGACTAACTTCCAGCATGTGTTTGCCGAAGGCGACACAGTGCACGTCGAGGCCCTTGTTCGCGAGCCCGCGGACCTGACACCGCAGCACATCAGCCTGATGGAACGCCTGGGTCGCAACGATATTGAACTGGTCAAGCGCCTGGTATCGACAGACGGCCAGACCGTGGGCGTGTTGGTGACCTTGCAATTCCCGCCAGAGACCCTGGATGCAGCGATTGCCGCCACGGCGCAAGGGCAGCGGATGCTGGAGGCCTTCAAGCTGCAAAATCCTGAGCTGCAGGTGCATCTGACGGGGCTGGCGGCGGTCGAGGCGGCCTATCCCGAAGCCGCTCAGCAAGACATGGCGGTGCTCACGCCGCTGATGTACGTGATCATTTTGCTGGTCTCGGTATTGATGTTGCGCAGCCTCGGCGCGTTGCTGGTGGTATTGACTGCAATCAGCATGGCCACCGCCGCCACCTTGGGCGCCAGCGGCTGGCTCGGCTTCGAGGCGACGGCGCTGACCGGCCTGTTGCCGACGATCGTGCTGGCGACATCGGTTGCCGAGATCATGCATGTACTATCGGCGGCTCGACAGATGAGTGGTGACTATGGAAACCGGCGGGTGGACCTGGCCTGCGCGGCGATAAAAGACACCATCAAGCCGATAGCGATAGGCACGGCCACCAATGCCGTGGGCTTCTACAGCATGGTGTTCGCGGCGTCACCGCCTTACAAGGAGTTTGGTGTGCTGGCCGCGATCGGTGCGGTCATTGCGCTGGTCGTAACCATTTCGGTGGCGGCGGTGTTGATTCCGCTGCTGCGGCTCAAACCGCTCGAAGGCGCGGCCAGTCGCCGTTACTTTTTGTACATGGAACCCCTGTTGCGCTACCCCAAACTCTGGTTGCTGGGGTTTGTCGTGTTGTTCGTGATCG
The DNA here is from genome assembly GCF_057334555.1 of Pseudomonas sp. AGC41. Lineage (NCBI taxonomy): Bacteria > Pseudomonadati > Pseudomonadota > Gammaproteobacteria > Pseudomonadales > Pseudomonadaceae > Pseudomonas > Pseudomonas sp. AGC41. The sequence continues at coordinate 154,934 of NZ_JBHFJB010000022.1, read as the reverse complement.
CGATCGAACCGGCGCGCAATAACCTCATCAATGACCGGATCGTCGAAAATTTCGACACCAGCATTCCTGTGCGCACGGCCACCGAGTTTGCGATGGATAACTTGTCCGGTATCTATCGCCTGGAGTATGTCGCCACCTCCAGCACGGGTGACATTTCTGATCCGCGCTTTCTGGCTGACCTGGACCGCTTTACCCAGTGGCTAAGGACCCAGCCGGAAGTCGACTCGGTGACCACGCTCAGTGATGCCCTGAAGAAACTTAACCAGACCATGAATGGCGGGCGCCCCGAGGAATACCGACTGCCGGATGATCCGGCGATGGCGGCGCAGATGTTGTTGGTCTATGAGATGTCCTTGCCGTTCGGCCTGGACCTGGGCAGCCAGATCAACATCGACAAGTCGGCCACCCGCATGGTGGTGACCCTGACTCGCCTGGATACCCAACAGATTCGCGACATCAAAGAGCGCGCCGACAACTGGTGGCGCGATAACGCCGACCGTGCTGCGCTGGTCCCGGGGCTGGGAACAGGGGAGGCGGTGGTGTTCGCCAACCTGACGCATATCAGCATCGAATACATGGTCAACGGCCTGGTGTTCGAACTGGTGGTCATTACCTTGATGGTCGCGCTGTTCTTGCGCAACGCGGGTCTTGGGTTGATCAGCGTTCTGCCCAACATGTTTCCGTTTTTTATCATGTTCGGCATCTGGGGCCTGCTGCGCGGTGAGGTCAACACCGCAGCGATCAACGTGTGTGTGGTGGTCTATGGGCTGATCGTGGAGGCCACCATCCACATCATGAGCCATTACAAGACCCAGCGCCTGGAGCATGGGCATCCGCCACGCGAAGCACTGCGTCGCACCTACCAGCATGTACTGCCGTCGGTGTTCGCCAACTCGGTGATTCTGGCGTCAGGGTTCATGGTCATGACCTTGTCCCCTTTTTCCATGAACGCTGATTTCGGCATGTTGGCCGTCCTGGCGATCTTCCTCGGCTTGATCTTCGACGCACTGTGCCTGCCGCTGGTGCTGCTGACCTTCGATCGCTTCCTGTGGGGGCGGTCGGTAATAAAACTTGCGCCCCGCGAAGCCTGACCCGTCCTCGAGCAGCAATAACACAAGGAAAACACCATGAATTACAAAGCACTGCTTGCCGTTTGCCTGATGGTCGGGGGCACATTCGAACACCGTCTATTGCATGCCGACACGGAGCAGGAACGCGGGCAGCACTATGCCCATCTCTGGCGGGACAGTGACCTTGGGTATCAGGACACCTCGGCGAAAATTCGTCTCACACTGGTGGAAAAAGGCGGCGCCAGCACGGATCGATTCATGCGCATGAACAGCTTCGAGACTGAAAGCAAGGCCGCCGGGGACAAGGTGCTGCTGACGTTCGAGGCACCCGACAACATCAAGAATTCAAGGGTGCTGATCCACTCCAAGATCAAGGAAGGCGACCAGGTCTGGCTGTATCTGCCGGCCTTGAAACGGGTCAAGCGCGTCGCCGCCGCTGATCGTTCCGGCGCGTTTTCCGGCAGCGAGTTTTCCTACGAAGACATTGGTTCCATGGAAGTCGGGAACTACGATTACCAATGGTTGCGCGATGAACCTTGCGGCGATTTCCAGTGCGCAGTGGTCAAGCAGGTTCCGCTCTATCCCTACTCGGGGTATTCGGCGATCTGGGTCTGGTACAACAAGGCCGATTACCGGCAGATGAAAACGGAGTACTACGACCGCAAGGGCACAAAGTTCAAGACGCTGTCCCTGGATAACTACCAGCTTTTCCTGGGCCGTTACTGGCGTGCCTTGAACATGACCATGGTCAACCACGTCACGGGGCGCCAGACCATTCTGGTCAGCTCCGATGTGCAGTTTAAAACCGGGATCAGGGAGGACGCATTCGAACCGGCCAGGCTCGGAAACCTCACGCAATGATCAAGGGCTCACGCTGTTGGCGGGTTAGTTCGCAGTTGGCGACATTGACCCTGCTGTGTAGCAGCACCCAGGTTGTGGCCGAGTCGCTCCATTCGTTGTCAGCCAAGGTCGGGTTCAAAAGCTATTACTTCCCCTCGACGCCGGCCGATGGTGTGGATGACCGGCAGCTGCCGAGCACCGTGCAGTTCGGCCTTGATTATCAGTACCTGCAAAACTGGGATGAATGGCGCATGCGGGTGGTGGCCAACCCGCGCTACAGGGCCAGCGATCACAACGACCCGCGCCCGAACTTCTACTGGGACGAGCTGTTTGTGCTGCTCGAACAGGATGGGCGCGAGATGAAGCTGGGGCGCATCAAGGAGCACTGGGGCGTGATGGAAACCCGGCAACTGGTGGACGTGATCAATACCTACGACAACCTGGATGGTCTGCAGCCTGAAGAGAAGCTGTCGCAGAAGGCGCTCAAACTCGGCAGCACCCTGGGGCCTGGGCATCTGAGCCTGTACCTGCTGGACGGGTTCGAGCCCGTCCAGTTTTACGCCGAGCCTGCCCGATTCGCGGCGTATCGGGTGCAACCCGGGGCTGAATACATCCACGGCGCCAACCCCGACGGGATTGATTTGGCGGCGCGTTACTTCGTGTCATTGGCGGATGTGGACATTGGCTTGAGTTACTTCAAGGGGACTAATCGCACGCCGGCATTGCGCCAGGTTGGTGACAGCCTGGTGGCGCAGTACACCGCGTTGTCGCAATGGGGGCTGGACGCGATCTGGGTTAACGAGCAATGGCTGTACAAAGTCGAGGCACTGACTCAGCGGGTTTCGGACAGCGCCTACAACTCGCAAAAGCTGTCGGTAGGGCTTGAGTACGCCATGAACCGCGCATGGCGCGACGCGGACTTGAGCCTGATCGCTGAATATCATCGCGACCGTGATCAACGCCTGGCGCCGGTGAGCATCTTCAATCGCAAGTTTCTGCTGGGGGCTCGCCTGGAAGTCAACGACGCGCACCTGTCTTCGTTGTTCCTGGGCTACACCGCCCAAGCGTCTGACCAGGGCAACAACATGATTAACGCATCGCTGGATCTGGGGCTCAGCGACGCGTTGCGCACGACCCTCAGTGCGGTGCTCATCAATAGTTCGCGCAGCGACCCAACCTGGGATGCGTTATCCGGCGACTCCCATGTCGCGCTGGAGGTTTCCTATTCATTCTGATCGACCCACAGGCCGTGGCCTGAGGTTCGGTCCAGCGTTCAATTACCGAGGTTTCTGATATGGAAACGTTGTTACAGATCATAGGGTTCGGCCCAGCGGCCCTCGGGCTCTTTATCACCGCGGACCGCACCGGCCAGTTGCACAGCTTGCTGGAGCGCGGTGTTCAGGTGCATGAGCGCAGCGCATCCCTCGCGCAGTGGAATTGCCTGGCGTATGACATCGAGGCCAATTCGCCGATTGAGGATTTTCTCAAGGGCATTCGCGTGGACGGAGTGTTTGCCGAATGCTTGAACCAGCCCATGGTTCAGCGCTGGCTGCAGGCGCCGGGGAATGTCGTGCAATTGACCGACGTCTCGATATTCCTGCGTCAATTGGCCGAAATCGTCGTGGCGCTTTGCGCAGGACATCCCCGTGCGGCAATACATTTTGGGCACAACGTCGACGCCGTAACAGTCGTCAGCAGCGGCTTTTGTGTGACGGGAGACTGGGGTATCCGTTCCAGCCGCTACCTGGTGCTGGCGTGTGGCGCGCGGATCCGCGATCTTCAGATGAGTGCCGGCACGGCTCAGCAACCGGGATCGCCACCGATCTGTTCCGATCGCCTGCTGCGGGGGCAGGCCGATGCGCAGTTGCGTGAGAGTCTGGCGCAAGGGCAGCGAGTGCTGGTGGTGGGTGGTAGCCACAGTGCGTTCTCCGCGGTCGGCTACTTGCTTGAGCGTTTCCATGACTGCCTGGCACCTCAGGCCATTGCGGTGCTGTGCCGCAGGCGCCCGGCCTTGTGGTCGGCGTCAAGCCCTGGGGCGCGGCTCTTGAAGGCAACGGATGTGGTGGATGAGGAGAGCGGTGAAGTCAATCGATTCTGCGGCTTGCGTGGCGCAGCGCAACAGACGCTGCTGAGTGTCGAGGCCGGGCAGCAGCCGAGTGTGGCACTGCACATCGGCGATGCGGATATCGAGCCCTGGCTGGAAGACGGTTTTTTGTTGATCAATGCCACGGGCTACCTCCCGCGGCTGCCCGCCTTGTTCGACCAGCAGGGCACGGCCATGACGCTCGATCAGCTTGAGGGCAACCTGTGCAAACACCGGAACACGGGTGAACTCATGGTCCAGGGAGTTGCGGTGGGCGGGCTGTTTGGTACGGGGTTGGGGTTTTCCGATCGCCGTGGCGAGACCCTTGAAGTGGGGGTCAATTTTTTTCATGGCCGTTGCGCCAGCCATATTCTTCAAGCCGTGCTCTGACGGCACCCGCATTTTTTACGAGCAGGAGGCTGCATGGAAGACTTCGTTGAAATCAAATTACGCTTACGGATGGGCTTGTCAGCGCTGCCATCACGCGTCGCGGTGGATGAGGCGGCGCTGGATGACTTGCTTTCCAAGCTGGCTGCGCCGCGGCGGATCTACCAGCTCTTATCCTCCCGGCTGACGGTACGCCAGGTCTTGTGGTGCCTGGTTGATCTGCTGGCGCATGGGCAGCTTCGCCAAGTCATAGACGCCGGCCAATATCGCTGGGTGAGGGCAGAGGAAAGCGAACAGCGTCTGCCCGGTCAAGGCCTGCACCTGGTGGGTGATGACTGCTTGCAGTTGAACCCCAGGTTCAGAGACATCCTTGCCGATTTGCTCAATGACAAAAAAAGCCAGTACAGCCAGTCCGTAGAGACTTACGAAACGTTGATCCGCCGCTACAAGATCATGCAAAGCCTGGGTGACCTGAACCACGGCAGCCTATTGCTGTTGGGCGATGATGCACTGTTCTCGTTGTTTCTGGCCGTGCACGGATACCGCCAGCCGATCGTGGTGGCCGATATCGACCCGCAGTTGCTCGCAACCATCGACCGAGTTGCCAAGGCGCAGGGGTTCACCAACATCGAGGTGGTCGAATACGACGTTTTCCAACCGCTGCCGCCTGCGTTAGTCGGGCGTTTCGATTGCTTCGCGGTCAATGGATTCAAGGACCAGGGCGGGTTGCTGATGTTTATCTGCCGTGCGCTTCAGTCACTCAAGGCCCCTGCGGCGATGCGTAGCGGCTACCTCAACTTTGGCAGCCATGAAGTGCAGTGCGCACACCAGCTCAACCTGGAGGCGCAAATGCACCAAACCCTGGCGCGGTTCGGGGTGTACATGGATTACACCGTGCCGTGTCCTGAAACCCATGTGTGCGCGGCATTCGAAGACGCCTTTGGCGCAAGCATCCCGGCACTGGCCCGGCAATCGGCAGAACACCGTCGGCAGGCGTGTGACGACACCTTAGGCGTGCTGCGCCAACGTTTTGCACATCTGTCGTGGGTGGCGATGGACAATTTTCCCGACATCCAGCTTTCGCCCTTGAAAATGGGGCGTTGCCGTGTGGTACAGCGTAATGATCGAGAGGTCTCACGCTTTTTGCGCTTGGGGCAGTTGTATGCTCATAACACCCAGGCGGTGGCGGTTCCGTGAGCGCTCGCGTGGTGCTGCTGTCCCCTCATCCGGATGACGCGGTGTGGTCCCTTGGCAGTGGCATTGGTCGCTGGGCTGCCGGGCGCACCATCGTGTTATTGACCCTGTTCGATGGCGAGCAGGCGCCAGACTGTGTTGCAAACCTGCCGGCGCACGAGCGCTGGCGGCGGTTTGCAGCGCCTGAGTGGCGACGCCAGGAGGACTGTAATGGCGCCGCACGCCTGTCTTTTGAGCGCCTGAGCATGGGATTCGAAGATGCCGCTCTGCGACGGGACTACGCAGGGGACTTTGCCTACGATGCGCCCCAAGCCTTGTTCCTTGCACCAGAGCCTGAACGCTGGCCGGCGTTGGACCCGCAGCAGGTGGCCCGCGTTCAGGCATTGCTAACGCCAGAAGACATTGTCTTTGCGCCCTTGGCCATTGGCCGCCACGTCGATCATTGCCTGACCCATTGCCTGGCCCGTCAGCTCGTTAACAGGGTGTATTACTACGCCGACTTCCCGTATGCCCATGGCCTGGGCGAGCAGACGTTACGCGAGCATCTGGACAGCCTGGGTCTGAGTGCCTGCGAAGAAACACTCAGGTGCTCATGGTCGGCCTGGCGGGAGGCTGCGCTGTGCTACCGCAGCCAGGTATTGATGTTGTTCGGGAGCCAGGGGCGTTTTCTCGAGCAATTGGCCGAACACTGCCAGGTTCAAGGCGATGAGGCGATTTGCCGGATCTGGTCGACCCGTTCGATGTAACGCACCAGCGAACCGGTGGGCGAGAGCAAATCGTCGAGGGCCATGGCCTCAGGGGTCTTTGCTCGTTGCTGGAACAATGTCAGGTTGTGTCGGTGATCATCCCAGCGCATAGGGTTGTGATGGGACATGTGGTAGCCACAGGCCCGGATTTCCAAGGCGATCGGTACCCTGGCTTGCCACAGCCGATAGCCGAAATCCAGGTCTTCCATGCCCCAGCGCTTGCCATAGGAGGCGTCGAAGCCGCCGACCAGGTTCCAGGCCTGGCGGCTCACCGAAATGTTCGCCCCTGCGCTCGCCAACCATGGCCACTGCACTGCGCGCGGGTGTTCTGCCGCTTGTTCCAGCGGGTTGGCCATGACTCGCGCCGACTGGGGGCACCAGCGCCCCTGGAGCAGGTCCTCTTCCAGGATTGGCGGGCAACCCGGGGTGCCTTGGGCCGGGTCTGTCAGAGGTGTCAGGGCGATCAGTTCGCGCAGCCGGCCATGCACGAGCCCCGGCTGACGTCGTTGGGCCTGGATATGCGCTTCAATAAAACCATCTTGGACCAGCACGTCATCATCGATGAACAGCAGGATGTCGCCACTTGCCACACTGGCCCCCAGGTTTCTGGCAGCGGCCCGCCCCAGCCCGGGTGTGGTGAGCACACGGGCGAACGACAGGGCCTTGACCTGGGCCAGGACCGCAGGTTGTGCGGCGTCGGCGACGATAATCGTTTCAAAATGGCAGCGCTGGTGCTGGCGCCGCAAACTGGCCAGGCACAAGCGCAAACGTTCGGCCTTGGCATGCACCGGCATGATCACTGAAAGTCGCATAAGACTCTTCCCCACGGACGCGCTCATGCAAGGTCCGGTAGCCGGGCTCGTTGGTTGAGCCGGTAGTGGCGCAGGGTCATCAGCCCGGCGGCGAGCAGGTTGCCGATCAGAATAGCCTCGACGATGCCGTTAAGGCCCCGTTGCCAATGCAGCGTCAGCAGCCACCCCAGCGGGGTCATGACGAGCAGGTAAGCGATTGCATGAATTGCCGTCGGCGCCATGGCGTCCTCCCGCCCGCGCAGGGCATTGGACATGACGCCTTGCCAGGCATCGAAGGGCAGGGCCAGAGCAAGCACCAACAGGGCCGGTACGGCCACCTGCAACAGTTGGTCATCGTTGCTGTATTGAGCGAGCAAAGGGCCTGGCACGACGGCCAGGAGCAGCGCACAGGCAGCCGTCAGCGACACCCCGAGAAACAGGCCGCTCCAGGTGGAAAGGTTGATGTCTCGCGCGTCGTCGTTGCCATAGGCCATGCCAACCTGGATCGAAGTGGCGAAGCCGATTCCCATGGGAATCATGAACAGAATCGAGCGAATATTGACCACCACTGCGCAGGCCGCCGCGATGACCGGCGAGGCCGCCCCGGCCATGATCGCGATCAACATGAAGGCGCCGGCTTCGATGCCAAAGCTCAGGCCCCCGCCATAACCGATCTGACGCTGCATCTTCCAGTCGGCCCATGCCCATTTGAAGCGTTCATTGACCCCGAAATCGGCACGATCTGCCATCACACGGTGTACATACACAATAATCGCCAGCGCCATCAGGACCCTGACGAACGTGGTGCACCAGGCAGAACCCAAGGCGCCCATTTCAGTAAAGCCGAACTCGCCGTACACCATGGCGTAGCACAAGCCGGCATTGATCAGGTTACCGCCCAGAATCACCACGGTCGCCGGCAGGGGGCGGGAAATACCTTCAAGGAAAAAGGAATAGGCGATGTAGATCAGGATCGCCGGCAACCCCAGGGCGACCACCACCATGAGTTCGGAAATCGCGGCAGCCAGCGGCGCCTGTACTCCGAACAGCACCAGCAAAGGCAAGCTTGCGACACTTGCCAGCGCGCAAGCCAGGCCAAGGGCCAGGGCACAGACAACTCCGCGTTGAGCAGCGAGCCCGGCCTCTCCTGGCGCCTGCTTGCCCATGGCGATCGACCCCATGACCAGAATGCCGAAGAGCAGGCCGGCGGCGATCAGCATGTAGGTGTCGGCGATGGCATGGGTGATGGAGATGGCCGCCAGTGACTCGGTGGCATAGCGGCCGACCATCAGGGTGTCGACCAGTGACAACAACAAAAAGCCGATGCGCGACACGACAATCGGCCCTGACAGCTTGGACAATTGCACAAGCTTGTCTTTGAGCAGTGTGAACTCTGCCATGGTGTTTTCTCCTTGGGCGTTGCAAGCAGCATCAGGGCTGGCGATGAAGGGCGCCGCCGGGGGGTGACTGGTGGGGGTACATGGCCGACATGGCGCTGGCCAGCGACTGCAACTTGCGGTATTCCAGCTCTCGGCTGGCTGCGCATTCGCCAATCAGCGCAATCCTGCGCGCGAGGAACTGTCGGTAAGGCGCCACGTTTTCCTCGTCGGCAAATCCCAGCGGGGTATCGATTCCCGCAACGCTCAACACCAGGCTGGGGTGTTTGACGCGGTTCTGGCTGAAGCCGAAGGTGGTGCGCAAGCACAATTGCCCGGCGCTGCCGTACAGCGTGATCACTGTTTCGTCCTGCCGTTGATGGGAGGCCCAGGCGGTGCTCAAGCGGATCAGCGCACCCCCGCGGGTTTGCAGGCAGCTGTAGGATTGCGATTCAACGTCGATCGCGCTGGTGCTGTTGCCATCCTCGTCCTCCCGCCAGGTGGCCTCGCGGCTGGCCTCGTCGGGGGCGGCGGGGACGTGATTGCACAGTGCCGCGTCGACAAGGGGATAGCCCAGTACCTGTAAGGCCACCTCCAGCAAGTGCCAACCCAAGTCCGCTCCGGACCCCGCCAGTGCCTGGTCCGCGCGGGTGAACCAGGAACCGGGGCGGGGCACTCCGTTACGCCGGCGCCAGCTCACGTCGATGCAGTGCAGGGTGCCTACATCGCCCCGGGCGACGGCTTCCAGCATGGCGCCTACGTCGCTGCGGTGTGAAGCGGCCGCGGTGACCAATACCTCGACTCCGGCCTGGCGGCTGTGCTCGATCAAGGCATGGGCATCGTTGGCGCTCAGGCACGCGGGCTTCTCCAGGATAACGTGCAAGCCTTTGTTCATCGCCCTGATTGCCTGGCTGACATGCCTGGCGTTCGGAGAGCAGATGAACGCCAGGTTGCAGCCCTCCAGGGCCTTGTCGCTGACGCACCCGTGTTGGCGAGGCGCGACAGGCAAGTCACTGAACGCCTCTCGGGAGGGCAGATGGGGGTCGATGATCGAGACAATCCGAGCCGCCTGTTGCGCCAGCAACGGTGCCCAGATAGTGCGTACCACCCAACCCGCGCCGATGAAGGCGACGCACGGGTCTTTCATGGCTCGTTGGCCAGGAGTGTGAGGACCTTGGTAATGGCGGTGGCAATGTCCAGCGTGTCCTGTTCATTGCCCAGCAGGGCGCGGTGGTGTATCCAGATGCCGTGCTGGGCAACCTGTTCGCTCACAGGGCAGGCGGCAATGTAATGGGCCAGGTTGTGCTCGGAAGGCGCAGGCGGTTGCCAGAAACTCGGGATGCGGTAGAGCGCCTGATACGTCCGGAACGCGGGTATGCCTTCAGCAATCAGCGCTTCGACGACGTGGTTGCGGTCCCACTTTGCTTGCCCCGAACGCGTATTGAGGGTGAAGACAAACATGTAGTACGGGTGGGTGTGAGCATCTTGAGTGCGAGCCTGTGGGGTGACCAGGCCGGAACGCTCGAGCACCTCGAACAAGAGCGCCGCGTTGCGCTGGCGCACCTGCGTCTGGAAGTCCAGGCGGGTTAACTGGGCACTGAGCACCGCCGCGCTGAATTCACTCAGGCGGGCATTGGTGCCAACCACCGTGTGCTGATAGCTGCGATCGCCTTGCGGCCGCCCGCAATTGCCGTAGAGGAAGACCTTTTCGCGCAGTTCTTCATTTGGGCAAAGCACCAAGCCTCCTTCGCCGGCGGTCATCAGTTTGAAGTTCTGGAAGCTGAAGCACGCCAGGGTGCCGTATTCGCCAATGCCGGTATCGGCACGACCGCGGGCGCCATGAGCATGGGCAGCGTCTTGAATGATCACCAGTTGGTGACGGTCGGCGATACTCAGCAAGCGGACCATGTCACACATGTGCCCAGACATATGCACCGGAATGATGGCCCGGGTGCGCGGGCCGATGTTGGCTTCCACAGCGGCCGGGTCAATGCAGAACGTATCGGACAGGACGTCGACGGGAATGGCAGTCGCACCGATACGCTGGCAGGCCATTGAGGTCGAGATAAACGTGAACGCCGGAACGATGACCTCGTCGCCTGCGACGATGCCGGCGGCTTGCAGGGCTATTTCAATGGCCACGGTGCCATTGGCGACGGCAAATGCTGAGTGGGCACCGTGCAATTGGGCAAAGGCTTTCTCGAAATTCAGGTTCTCATTGCCTTGCATCCGCCACCAATGGCCTTGGTGCAGACTGCGCAGTAAAGCACTTTCCTCCGCGGCTCCAAACTGTGGCCAGCTTGGATACGGCGCTTGACGCACAGGGGTACCACCATGAAGAGCTAAGGTCATTTATCCAGTCCCTTGGAGAGGTAAATAAGAGCAGCCGATGTACTGCTCCGCGAAATATTTCAACTATCTTCAAGCTCGGTTGTTCGTGCGTCGATAGTTATAGCTGGCAAGTTTTACTTTTGCGCCGCTCGCGTTTTCAGTTGTAAGCGAAGCGTCGGGAAAAAGATAGCATGGCTTGAAAAACTTATTGCAAGGTTATTTTTGGAAATCTTTTGTAATATTGTGAAATAACCTGGTTTTCGCATTTATCGTACGTGACGATTTTCTGTGTTAAAAAATCGCCAATTGCACCGGATTCCCGGCGGTGGCGCCAGACCGCCGTGGTTTGGCGCCTTTCGCCCGGATTTTCTAGCAGCGAGGGTCAAGCAATGAGGCTGATAGATAAGCGTCTGTTGAATAATTAGACGTAGGCAATGTCGTGCTTGTTAAATGGCTTGAGCAACTAAGATGCAGCCAGGCTGCCCGAGCGGTGTCGCGGTAAAGTTCTGCTTGCCCCTATTGAAAAGGGATTGGCAGACTTCAATCATGGATGATAAGAGGTTGCAGGTAATATGAAGACACTCGTCGTCATTGCCGAAGGGATGGATCCGTTAGTGTTGGAATCCGAAGTTGCCAAAGGTCGACTTCCGTGGTTTTCACAGCGCATGCACGGTCACTCTTATCGGCATTTGGATTGTGGTCCGGTGCCTTACGAACCGAGCAATCTTGCGACGGCTTTTTCGGGTGTCAACCCTGGGCAGCATGGTTGCTTTTCCTATTGGAGCGCCCATAGCTCCGGAGAGATCCCGCGTATCCTTGAGTCCACCGATGTCATGTCGGCGCGCCTTTGGGAGTGGCCGGAAATGGCCGATCAGCGTTTTGCAGTGATCAATGTCCAGCTGACCCAACCGCCACAGCCTGTCAACGGCACGCTGATCACCTACCCGATGCAAAACTCCATGAACACCAGCCATCCACGGAGCCTGCTGCGAGACTTGAATGGTCGTGGGGTGCGTTATGCCCACGACGTCTCGCTGTTCTATACGGGGCAACCCTTCGAGGACTTTGCCACGCAGGCCTATCGGATTGCTGAGCATCAACTCGATACCGCCATGGCACTCGGCGCAGAAGCGGACGTGATGATCGTCAACCTGACGTTGGCGGATCGTTTGTCGCATTTCCTGTGGTATGAGATGCAGGCAGACGATGCAGGGGAGCGCCCGCATGTGCTGCGCGCCTATGATTTTATTGATCAAGCGTGTCAGCGCCTGCAATCACTCGACCCCGAGTCGATGTTGGTGTTTTCGGAGATGGGCTTTGGCGAGTTGAATGGTTTTTTCTCCATCGACGAGCATCTGCAGGCGGCGGGTTTGCAGGTGCTCGACGCGCAGGGTCGGGTGGACCTCAAGCGCAGTGTGGCGCTGGAAACCGTGCAGGGCTCCCATGGCGTGATGCTGTGCGCCGACCTATGCAATCAAGGACGTTCCAGCCTGCACCAGCGGCAGTTGGTCGAACAATGCCTGCGTAACATCCGCTTCGGCGATGGCAGCCCTGCGCTGGCCCAGGTTCGCCATCGGGAACAGGTTTACCAGGGCCCGTTCACGCATCTCGCGCCGACCTTGATCGTCACCCCGGCGGATGCACGACGGCCACCGTTGGGCGACCCGCGTTGGGCCAATCATGTCCGGCGCACTTCACAATCGGGCTGGCATCGGGACCAAGGTTTCGTGCTGCTCGACGGCGCGTCGATTGAGGCGCCTGAAGGGGCTTTGCAGTTGCAGCAGATTGCTCCCTCGATCGCCGCGTTGAGTGGCTGCGCGGCGCCGGCGCAGTGCGAAATGCCGAGTTTCATATGCTGAACCCAGGCATGAATGACAAAGCATCGGCTCAAGAGATTCTGGGCAACCTGGCGAAGGTCGATGATCGCCATCGGCGCTTCAGTGTCACGGCGGCCGATACGACCTTGTATGGGTTGTCGGCCGCAGAGCTTGAATCGCTCAAGTTCATGGGGTTGGCCTCAACAGGGCCAGGGCGTGATGAGTCCTTTGATCCGGACGACCTGTACAACCTGTCGCTGCATTTGCGCAGGCCTTCGTTGCACAAACTGGCCATGCGCAGTTGGGCAGCGGCATTTCGTGAATCCGAGCGGGAACGTCACCTCGACCTGGTCTATTCGCTCAGCGAAAAACCCCTGCCCACGGGGCCGGTGCAGGTGTTGACACGTGCTGGAAATCTGCTGTCCGTGCCGGTGCCTGAAACCGGCGACTTATACCGAGAGGCTTTGGTCATATCCGGCCGACATTTTTTGCTGCCGAGTCCATTCCGGGAACTGGTCGAAGAGATCAGTGCCGACATGCAATTTTATATGTTGCACGACGCCGTGCGTTGGGATGTCGAGTTCATGGGCATGCACAAACTGGCGGAATGCGGCGGCTTTTCCAAGTTGTTGGTGGCTCAGGCGCATCGGCGCGGTTTGCCGGCCAGGCAAGTGTTCGGCCTGTTGCTCAGTGCTCCCTATGCCACGGGCCATTACTGGGCTGAATTTAGGGTTCGAGATGAGTGGATTGCCGTGGACCCGCTCATGATTCGCCTCTTGTCGCAGCACGCGGGATTGTCGCAAAACGCGTGGCCATTGTACCGATCACCGATGGGCGCCTTGCTTAGGCTCTCGCCTGTCGAGGCTTATGATCGGGACGGGGCACCCTGCCTGAGTTGTTTCAAACACCAGTATTTCCGCCAGCTCCCTGTGGCGACGGCATGCACCGCACAATATCAGGTGTCATACAGGGTAGCGGTTCAGCTGCCGGTTTAATTGATCGCAGATAGGGAAGATTATGCTGGAACTGAATGGACGGGTATGCCTGGTCACAGGAGCCTCCGGTGTACTGGGTGATGCAATATGTGAAGAACTGGTTCGCCAAGGCGCGTTTGTCGTCGGGCTGTACCATTGCAATGTTGAACCGATGCATGCCTTGGTTGCAAAGACCGAAGCATTGCCCGGCACCCTCACGCCGTTGGCGTGTGATCTGACGTCCCCGGAGGCGACCACGCACATGCTGGCGACCTTGACCGAGGGGGGGCGCGGCATCGATGTATTGATCTGTTGCGCCGCGAAGATGCTGCGTAAGTCTGCCTTGCTGACGAACCAGGCGGATTGCGATCAGTTGTTCGACCTCAACTTCGACGCTACGGCACGGCTGGTCCGGCAGGTCTTGCGCCCGATGTTGCGCCAACGCGTGGGACGCATCGTGTTGATCGGCTCCCGTGCGGGCGAACAGGGCATGCCGGGGCAAAGTGTATATGCCGCGTCCAAGGCTGCGCTGCACGGTTTTGCCAGGTCATTGGCGTTTGAGGTCGGTGAGTACGGCATTACCGTGAATGTCGTGGCACCCGGTGCCGTGGCTGGCCCACAGACGCATTACAGCGAGGCTGATGCACAGGAGGTCTGCCGCAACATCGGGTTACGTCGTCTGGGGCGCCCCGAGGAGATCGCCCCTATTGTGAGCTTTCTGGCCTCGGCACGGGCCTCCTATATCAATGGCGCGATCATCGCGGTCGATGGCGGGGGGCGTTTCTGATGCATTGCGCGAGTGTTGATCTGGGTGGCAGCAAAATGGCTATTCACTTCAGTGTTATGGGGCGAGTGGTTCAGCGTGAACGTATTGAAATTCCTGCAGGGTGCGCGCCGCAAAGCATTCTCAACCAGGCCGTGGCCCTGCTCAAGCAGCAGATTGGCCTATACGGCCCGATCAACACGCTGGTGATCGCCAGTGCTCCGACGCTGAACTCCGACGGCACTATCGTTCGTTGGCCTAACCGGCCCGACTGGGAGGGCTTGGCCATCGGTTCTGCGTTGCGCATCGCCAAGGTTGAACGGGTGATTTGGTGCGATGACGGTACCGCCGCCACCTTCGGTGACGCCACGGTGATGCGGGCCTCGAACCTGGTGCACTTTTCCCTGGGCACCGGCGTCGGCGGCGGCGTGGTTTATCAAGGCCGGATGTTGCCTGATCGGGAGCTGGGGCATTTGCTGGTTTGGCCGGGGGGCGCGCCTTGCAGTTGCGGGCGTGCGGGATGCCTGCAGGCTTACGCGTCGTTCCGCTCACTGGACAAATTCGTCGCGTCGATGGGGTTTTCGGACGAGGCCACGCTCGTTCATTGGCGACTGCGTGCCGTGCAGGCACTGTCGTTGGCGATTGCCAACCTGGTGGAGCTTTTCCGGGTGGAAGTGGTGTGCCTGGGCGGCGGCATGTTGGGGCGTTTTCCAGAAATGCCGCAACTGGTGGGAGCTCTGCTGCGTGAGCCTGGCTATTTGAAAGCAACCCTCACCGCTCCGTTGGTGATGCAGTCTCCACAAGGTACCGAAGCTTCTGTGTTGGGCGGGCTGTATCTGGCCGAGGCATCGCATGACGTCCAGAACGAAATCTGCGAAGGCGGCATCGACACCTCCAAAACCACTATTCGTCATGTGGGCAATGGCCTGAGCTTCATTTCCATGTGCACTCGCTAAGTGGCGCCTCTGCGCACCGCAAACACACAAACCCTGACACACATGGAGCGTCACTCAATGAGCAAAGAGAAAATGGAAGCGCCAAGCGGGGTCAGAGGCCTTCTGATCAGGACGCTGCGTGCCTGGCTATCGCTGGATCGATTGAGCATGTATCTGATCGGCGTGATGCTGTTTTCGATGGGCGCGCTGTTCTTTATTGTCAGTCGTCTGGGCACTGACCCGCTGGATGTGTTTGTGATTGGCCTTAATGGCAAGTTAGGCGTCGGCATCGGCGCCTGCTCGGCGATCTTTTCCATTGCCTTGTTGATCTGGTGGGCCATCTGGAACAAGCAATGGCCACCGTTAAGCCCTTTTGTCACCACTACGTTGACCGGATTGTTTATCGACCTGTGGTTGTATATGTCGCTGGATCACTTATTGGCGTCGAGTGTCGGCCCTTACTGGTTACTCGCCATCGGGTTGGGTGTGTGCGCGTATGCGTCGGCCCTGATCATCATGAGCGGCATCGGTATTCGAGTCATTGATTTACTGGTGATTACTATCATGCAAAAGACGGGGTGTTCCTTCACACTGGCAAAAATGCTCTTGGAAATATCCATTTTCCTGGTGGGCTGGAGCCTGGGCGGCCCTTTCGGTATTGGCACCCTTGCATTTTTGCTCGTCATTGCCCCGCTGATAAAACCCTTTATGAGCATGAACGAACGTTATCTGCGCCTGGATAATTACGGTTTGAAAAATAAAAAGATACTACTCATAGAATAAGCGAATGGCTTTGTCCTGAGAGACCCTTGATCAGTTGCTCTTGTGCAGGCGTGAAGGCCTTGACGTGTCGTTTTGTCTGCATGAGAAGGTTGTTCGAGGGGGCTTTCGTCAATTGTAAGAATTTGGAGGCGGCGCTTGCATGGAGAATTTTTCTGGAACTTTCTTTGGAAAACATACCATGGGTGAACTGTACAGTGTCGACCCGGAACAGCTGAATGATACGGGCTTTTTGACGGCGCTCTTATGCGCGGCCGTGAATAAGGCAGGCGCAACTGTCTGTGGAACTATCGTTAAACAATTTGAGCCTCAAGGCGTTACGGTTTTAGTTCTGTTAGAGGAATCTCACGCCTCCTTTCACACCTATCCGGAACTCGGGGCTCTGTTTCTCGATATATTCACGTGTGGTAGCAAGTGCAATCCAGATGACGCTTTTGAATTCATCTGCTCTACACTCAATTGTGTCGAATATGAAGTGAAAACTGTAAAGAGAGGTTGTGAGTGATGAGTAGGAGTAGTGCGTTTTCGCCTTGGGCTACACCTGGTGCCTTGGTGTGGGAGTGTCAGATTGTATGTACGTGATGTTGAAAACAAGGGCCTCGACGGGGCCCAGAATCAAGTCGACACCCGGCTAAGCCGATAGATATTCGTCTACCGGTTTGACGGTGGCATAGCCGAACTCAAAGACTGCCATTATCGTTGATATTGGTGTGCGCATCGACACTGAACTGCAGTTGCATTGCAACGCCCTGGGCAAGGTAGCGTTGGCTTTTTCCAAGCAGTTAAGCATGGATCACCTCCCAGGCGAGTTGCCCGCCGTCACGGTGAATACGGTGACGGATTGTGCCGATTTGGTGCGCCACACACTTCGGCCCGCGCCGACTCAGGTGGTGTCGACTACCGTCCCTTGTAACCGCAGGAATGTATCACGACCGCCACGGAACATTGCTCATGACGAAAAGCCCTCCATTCCAATCGCTCGGATGCGCCGAATGCCGCAACCGTGAGGCGCTGGGGTTCGATTTCACCATGGCCTTCCAGCCTATTTTCAACGGCCGGACACACGCTGCGTTTGCGTATGAGGCGTTGGTCAGAGGTGTCAATGGCGAATCGGCTGGCTACCATCCTGGGGCTCGTGAACGACAGCCACCGCTACCGATTCGACCAGGCTTGCCGGGTGAAAGCCATCGAGGAAGCCGCAAGGTTGGGCCTGCTGGACATTCCAGATTGCTTGCTGAGCATTAGCAGGGATACTTGTATGCAAGGCCCGAGGTCGGTCATCTCCCGGCTGGATGCTTTGACTTGGGTTGATGTGGCCAAGCCCTTCAATCATGTTTCCTGGTGGGTGGATTGATCAGATTGGGCGCCCCAGTGAATAAAAATGTAAACGACGATGGTGTTGCCGGGGATTTTCAAGTCGAGTTGCAGGAATCGGCCGATTCTGTTGAAAAGTCGGCCTGGACGTTTCGCGGCCGACTGACCATGGGTAGAGAAAATGGCATCGCCCGGAATCATGCTTTCTTAGCCCTTGATACACCCCAAAAACAAGTCCAAAATTAAGTCTTTTCCTGCTTCTGCAAGAAAATAAACCCCTTAGATTTCAATGAGTCGGACGCCAGATACGAGTCTCGTTTCCCGCTCCAAATATTGCGCTACAGAGTTCCACTGAATTCTGTAAGTGATTGAAATCAGGGCCTTTAGGCCCTTTTTTCGTTCCAGCGGGAACCACTGAAATCCAGCACTATCCACTGCTTTTAAGTCCCGATTTAAGTCCCGATTTAAGTTCCGAACGAGGATCTTGGATTTGGATGTGCACTGAAGCGGTTTTTTGCTGGAGCAGCTTGGATAGCGAGACGAGCATCCGGCCCTGACTCTGTTCAGGAGCTCGCGATGGCACTCTCAGATACCACCGTTCGGCAAGCCCGAATCACCGGCAATGACTACATGATAGGCGACACGGATGGGCTCGCGCTCAACGTGACCGCCCGCGGCGGGAAAATCTGGCGTTTCAGATACTACTGGGCGGGCGTGCAGAAGCGCATGTCTCTGGGTAGTTATCCGCAAATCAGCCTTGAAGAAGCCCGTGCCCGACGTGACGAGGCGCGCGCCTTGGTCGCCCAAGGCATCAATTCCTATGAGCACTGCGGCACAAGTTGGTGCTTACGGCGTTAGCGCGATTTCCGGATGTCGATGTGTGGAGGCTTTATCGGGCGGTCTGTGAGCCTTATGAGCGACTGAAGAGGCGTGCGCCAATCGATGTGCTCACTCCGGAGAATTTCGACGCGACTGTGCGGATCGTTTGCAGCGCCCTGAGCCCAAGCTGAGTTGTTGTCCTAGCGCGGTGACAAATGGGTGTCACCGCTTGCTTGAGTACTGCTTGGCACGGAACTGTAGTCGAGGCCTGCCGACGGTGTTATGCGTCTAGTCGACCTGATTCCGCTGCAATACCGCGTGTTGGTTGCCGGCCTTCTACCGCACGTTTTAGTCGCCGCTTCGGCGGCCATCGCCTGGGCGGTCCAAAGCTGGCGATACGGTCAGCAGCTGGAAAAAGAAGCCCGGCAAGGCCTAGCTCAGCGGTGAACTGGTGATAATGAACTGGGAACCGGAAGCACTAGGAAGGTTGTTTTGATGGGAGACGCTCCTCAGACAACGGCTCATTTCCTGATCGCCCGGGCTGACCCGCTCAAGTCTAGGGGAGCAGACTGTCAGCTCCCGTTTGAAATCAAAAAAAGAAGCGGATCTCTCCTACGCCTTCATCACCCGACCCGCCTACCAGCACGCCTTGCTGATGGGCGATGTCGAATTCCTCTGCTTGATGCTGCGGCAGATGCACACCCTTGGCATCGATCCGGGCTCGCTGATTCATGCGTTGCAGAATCATGATGAATTGACCCTGGAATTGGTGCATTTCTGGACCCCGCTCGCGCACGATACGTACTTCTATCAAGGCCAGACGTTTCCAGGCAGCCTCCTGCGCGAGCACATCCGTGAGCAGATGTACGAACGCCTCACTGGCGAGCATGCGCCTTACAATCTGAATTCGTCACCAATGGCGTGTCCCGCACCACCGCGAGCATCATCACCGCAGCGCTGGGAATTCGCGATCTCGACACCATTACGACGGCGGATATTCAGCAGATTCGCCAGGTTCATCTGCTGCTGGCGATGAACAACGCCATGCAACCCGGCGTGTTCGCATTGTCTGGCGCCAGTCGCCAGATGCTGATTCCGGACGTCGAGCATCCGGGACTGCTGATCATGGTTCGCGAGTTGCCGGCCGGCAAAGGTACGCAAATCACTGCGCTGAACTTCGGTTCGACCCCGATCACTGAAACCCTGCACCTGCCCAATATCGCACCGGGGCCGGTGGTCGACATCATTAATGAACGGGTCGAAGGTGACCTTACACCTGAAGGCGCATTCACCATTACGCTGGATGCGTTCGAGGGGTTGGCGCTGCGGATGGTGAGCAGCTCACCGATGATCTAGGGCTCGGGAGGTCGAGGTGGTTGATCGCTCAACCACCTCCCGGGGTTTCAAACGCTAGAGGCACTCTTGTTCAATGCCGCGCCGGTTTTGCACGCATCACGTTGTTGGGGCGTGACGACTTTAGGTGCGCGCATCAGCAGTGGGCCAAAGGTCGCCAGGATAGCGAGCATGATCAGCGGGAAGAACATCAGCTTGCTCAAGCCGAAGTTGCTGACGATGACGGTGATGGCGGCGGGGCCCATAAGCATCCCGGAGAAGCCGATGCAGTTGACGATGCCGATGTTGCGGCCTGCATGTTTCGGGTCCCTGCGCCCTGCAGCGGAGATCATCAGGGGCGCGATGCAAGACAGGCCGAGGCCGAACAATGCGAAACCGACGATGCCGGTCAAGGCGGTGCCGCCACCGAGGGTGATGATCATGCCAAGGACGCACACTGCGCCGCATCCGAACACCACCCGTGCATTCCCAAACGCCGCGGCCAATCGGTCACCGAACAGCCGTCCGACGAACGCCGCGCCGACAAAGATGGAAACTGCCATGCCGGCCATTGAGGTGCTCGTCGAGAGCTCACGACGAATGTATTCCTGGCCCCAGTCGGCAATCGCATTTTCCCCCATCATGCTGCCTAGCAGCAGGACGCCCAGGCCAATCATCACCAGCAACGTTTTGGCCGAGGGTCGCTTGCCGGCCTCTTCAGGCAGGTGTGCGCTGGCTTGCCAATCGTTGATTGACGGCAGCGGAACGTCATCTTTGCCGAGCAACCATCGACTGAAAAAACAGCCGACGATGAACAGCGCTACGCCAAGCGCGGTGTAGGGCACCTGCACGCTGTCGGTGTAGATGCCGGTCAACCAGCTGCACACCATCCCCAACAGGAAGCCGCCCAGCGAATAGAACGCGTGGAAGCCAGACATGATTGAACGCTGGTAGAAGCGTTCGACTTGAACGCCATGGGCATTAAGGGCAGTGTCCAGTGCCCCGCGCAGGAGCCCAAGGACCACGCCGAAGCACAGCGCGAACCAGAAGCCGCTGACGAACCCCAGTGGGATGATGGAGAGCGGATAGGCGAGTGCACACACCGTAATCACCGGCTTTGCACCAAAGTTATCCAGGAAGCGGCCCACCCATAACGCGCCTGCCGCGGAACCCACCCCGACCCCGAGTGCGATCAAGCCGAAGTTCGAATCCCCCGACTCGCCGGTAAAACCCAGCTGCGCCCTGAAAACGCTTACGCCTGTCGACCAGATGTACATCATGGCGCCGATCATCATGAAACCCAGGAACGTCGCGATGCGTGCCTTGCGGATACGGCTGGGTACGGGTGTTCTTTGAAGGTTGTTCATCAGGCTGCATCGCCCCTTTTTGTTTTTGTGGTGTGCATGTGCTTGGAATGAGGTTCAAGTTATACGTATAACTCCTAAAAAATATCTTCGCCTGTGAGCGTCTTGTCAACTTAATTTAGATGCATGGCTTATCTTCAAGCGGAATGCTCCAAATTTGTGCGCGGGGAAGAGGCCTGCTTTGCGAAGACGCATTGGCTTCCATGCATAATTTAGGTTATACGTATAACCTCGTTTTCAGAATAAAGAGGTCTCCGTGTCGTCTCAGGATTGGGAAATGCCTTGCGCCACCCCGGATATGGCGGTTTATCGACTGACGTTCCTCATGTCGGGCCTGTGCATGGGCGCCTGGGCGCCGCTGGTTCCCTATGCTCGCACTCGGGCCGGAGTCGACGACGGTGCGTTGGGTTTGCTGTTGCTTTGCCTTGGCCTGGGCTCACTGGTGATGATGCCGCTTGCCGGTGTCATGAACGCCAGGAAGGGCTGCCGCTTTACCATGCACATCGGTATCGCATTGGTATTGCTGACGTTGCCGATGCTGGCGACGACTCATTCGTTCGCCGGCTTGATGGTCGCCTTGACCGTGTTCGGCGCTGGGTGTGGCGCGGTGGATGTGACGATGAACGTTCAAGGGGTGATGGTCGAGCGTGCCACTGGCCGGTCGCTGATGTCCGGTTTCCATGGCTTGTTCAGCCTGGGTACGATTGTCAGCGCCGCAGGCATGACTGCACTGTTATGGCTCGGCGCTACGCCATTGTTGGCGAGCAGCGCGGTGATGGCGGCACTGGTCGCATTTGTCCTGGCTGCCGGCCGTCAGATGCTGGGACGAAGCGGTGAGGAGGGCAGTCCGATATTCGTGAGGCCCAACCGCAAGGTTTTGCTGCTGGGCACGCTCTGCCTGCTCGCCTTTCTCGCTGAAGGGGCGATTCTCGACTGGAGCGCGGTCTTTCTCACCGAAGAACGCGGGGTTGAGCACTCCATTGCCGGTCTGGGGTACGCAACGTTTGCTGTGATGATGGCCTTAGGGCGCCTGAGCGGTGACAGGATTGTGCTGAAGCTGGGCTCGCGGGTAGCGCTCATCGGGGGTGGTTTGATCGTCGTCCTGGGCTTTTTGATGGTCGTACTGATCACAAACTGGTGGTTGAACCTGGTGGGGTTCGCGGTCATCGGTGCTGGGTTGGCAAACATTGCCCCGGTCTATCTGTCATTGGCCGGCGCGCAACGGGCCATGCCCGGCGAGTTAGCCATCGCTGCGGCAACCAGCATAGGCTACCTCGGTATCCTGATGGGCCCTGCGCTCATCGGTTTTCTCGCGCACTCCACCAGCCTGTCCGTCGCACTGCTCGCTGTTGCCTCATCCATGATTGCGGTGATGATCAGTGCGACTCGACTGATACCGAAGGTTTGCGCTCAACGGTTACACTGACCTCATGTTTTCATAACCTCCCATGAGGTTTTCAAAAAATCGGGAAGCAAGCGATGGCATCCGTTTCAATGAAAGATGTAGCACTGGCGGCGGGGGTTTCTCAGCCTGCGGTGTCCTACGCCTACAATCGTCCCTCCAAACTGTCGCAAGCGCAGCGCGAGCATATCCTCGAGGTCGCGGCGTCCCTGGGCTATCCAGGGCCGAACGTGCTGGGACGAAGCCTGCGCTCGGGCAAGATCGGCGCGATCGGGTTGATGATGATGGACAAATTGTCCCTGGCGTTCGCCGATCCGTGCACCATTGCCCTGTTGCGGGGGATCAGTGAAGTCGGCGAGTTGGAAAATGTCGCACTGACGTTGTTTCCCCTGAATAACAACCGGCTCGTCGGCCGGGCCCAGGCAGAGAGTCACGGCAGCCTTGCCTTGCGCGGCCTGGTGGATGGTCTGATCATTTCGACACTGCCGGACGATCACCCGGCGGTATTGGCGGTGGTGAAACAGAACATTCCGTTCGTGGTGATCGACTCGCCGCTGGTGGAAGATTCTTTCTTCGTCGGGATCGACGATCGAGGCGCCGCCCAAGCTCAGGTGCAACATCTGCTGGACCTGGGGCATCGCAAGATCGGCATCATCATCGACCGGCTAAATCCTGACGGTTACCGCGGGCCGATTGACCAGCAGCGCTTCAAGATTGCCAGTGAGCGCATCGTCAGGGAGCGGCTGACCGGGTATGTGGAAGCGGCGGGCAGGGCCGGCCTGGCATTTGAGGACCTGAGCATCATCGAAGCCGGTGGGCTGGATTCCACGTCCGGGCAAGCGGCAGCGTTTACGCTGTTGACCTCCAGCGATGTCACGGCGGTCGTGGCTTGCTCGGATGTCATGGCCATCGCTTGCATGAAAACCGCACATGCGCTCAACCGTAAAGTCCCGCAAGCGCTTTCCGTGATCGGCTTTGATGATATTCCCGAGGCTGTTCAGCTTGGCTTGACCACCATTGGCCAGCCGATGGTGGAGAAGGGCCTGTATGCCGCACGGATGTTGACAAAGCAGCTGAATGCTCCGGCAGGCTCGCGACTCGAACCGGAACGGAAAATCTTTTCCACGAAACTCATCGTGCGGACTTCAACGCAGCAGGTGCAGCCGACCGACGCTTGAGAGGGTGTGCCAAGGCCGCAGTGTAGAAATACCCTGCGGCTTTTTTCAGGTGGGTTTGCCGGTCAACCCGGCAGGCGCTTGAAACTGGCTGCAACCCGCAGGGCATTGGCTGCGATGGTCAGCGCCGGATTGACCGCTGCCGAAGAAGGGAAGAATGAGCTGTCGACCACCCAGACGTTGTCCAGGTCATGCAGCTTGCAGTTCACATCCAGCACGCTCGAGGCGGGGTCCTTGCCCATGACAGCGGTACCGCACTGGTGCGAATTGGTGGCGATGCCCATGCGTGCCCTGAGAATCAAGGGATAACCTGCCTGACGCATGACTTTACTGGTCTTGCTTACCAGGCCTTCATGGGCCTTGAGGTTGTTCGGCGTCCAGAGCACTTTGATTGCATCGCGTTGCCTGTCGTAGATGACCCGATTGTCCTGTGTCGGTAGATCTTCCGAGGTCAGGTACAAGTCGACGCTATGGTCCGTAATGTACCGTGAGGCGAATTTTGGAAGCCATGGGCGCATGGCGCTGATCATCGGCTCGCGGATCTTCCCCAGCATCTGCACATTGCCAAGCGGATACGGATTTTGCGGACTGGCGCGGTACCAGTCGTTGAGGGCGAGGGTCTTTTGGAAGGTCACCTTGTTTTTGCGCCGCGGGTCTACTGCAAGCATGAACGTGCTGTTATGCACCATATAGTTGCGACCCACTTGCCCCGAGCTGTTGCCCAAGCCCTCAGGGTGATGCTCGTTCGCTGATTTGAACAACAGGGCGGCGGTGTTCACCGCTCCGCACGCCAGGACGAATCGTTTCGCACGAAGTGTCACGTCGCGGCCACCGCTGAGCCCATGGGCCTCTGTCACCGTCCGACCGTCCGCGCCTGTTCTCAGTTGTTTGATCAGGGTACGGGTCAACAACTTGATGTTCGGGCTGCGCAGGGCCGGTCTCAAGGCCCTGACTTCAGCATCGGCCTTGGCGTCCACCAGGCAAGGATATCCATCGCAGGTCGAACACAATACGCAATCACCGCCATCGCCATAATCCACGGCCGCAGGCATCACGAACGGCTTGAGCCCTGAACGGCGCATGCTTTGCTCCAGTGGCACCAGCGCCGGGTCATGTTTGAGCGCAGGCTGGGGAAAAGGCCCCGAGCGCCAAGGGTCGCTGGGATCCGAGCCCGCCGAGCCATGAACCCGATAGAGTTTTTCGGCTTCGGCGTACCAGGGTTCCAGGTCGGCGTAACGGATGGGCCATGCCGGGGACACGCCTTCGGCATGCTGAATTTCGGCAAAATCCTCTTCGCGAAACCGGGGCAGCATGGCGCCATAGAATTTGGTATTGCCACCGACATAATAAAAAACACCGGGGGAAAAGGGTTGGTTGGCTTTATCCAGCCACTGCTCGGCATTGCGATAGCGGCCTTCGGCGAACACCGATTCGGCGCTCCAGTTCTGTATTTCACGGGGCAGGAAATCTCCCCGTTCAACGATAACGACGTCCAGCCCGCTATCGCGCAGGGCATGGGCAAAGGTCGAACCGCCCATGCCCGAGCCAATGATCACTACGTCACAGTTGATATTGCCATCTGCATCAGGTGTCACCACGTCGAGGGCGCGCTGATGGTGCGGCGCCCCCGGCTGTGGATTCAGCTTTGCATGATGCGAAATCAATGCATCACTCATTTAAGCCGCTCCAGGTTTTACAGGTGTTGTTCTGAGTTCCGGATCTGCCAGTACTCATCCTGACGTTCATCGGTGATGTATTCCGGAATCGGGAAGTCCCACCAGCCTGGAACCCAAGGACCCGCGGCGTCCCGATCGGTCGGGATTTCGATCAGCACCGGCACGTTCAGGTCCAGGGCCTCCTGTAGGGTCGGCTCGAGATCTTCAGGGCGCTCCACGCGGTAGGATTTCAGGCCGAAGGCTTCGCCGACGGCTTTGAAGTCCGGGCTGTAGGGCGTGCCGTCAGGATGGTTGAACTCGGTGCCGATATGGCGACTGGTTTGCTTGCGCTGGCCACCGCGGATCGACATGTAGCCGGCGTTGTTCTGGATCATGAACACAACGGGGATGTTGTTGGTCACGCAGATCGCAATTTCCTGAGAGGTCATCAGGAAATCGCCGTCGCCCAGGATGCACACCACCGGTTGGTTCGGTGCCGCCAGCTTGGCACCGATAGCTGCCGGGACTGCCCAACCCATGGAGGAGAATCCGCCAGAGGTCAGGTGGGTGCGCGGGGTATAGACAGGAAAGGTCTGTTTGACTGCCCCTTGGGTGTTGCCGGACCCGACCACCACGATGGTGTCACGGGGGAAAACCTTGCGCAGCGCGCCCAACGGACGTTGAGAGGTAAACGGGAAACGGTCGGAGTCCCGGCGGCCGGCCAGTTTGGTTTCCCATTCCTCTTGATAGCCGCGCAGGTCACTCATGTACGCCTGGCGATCAACCGTGTGGCCTTTCAAGCCTTCCACGATATGGGCCAGCGCGTACTTGGCATCGGCACAAATGCCCACGGTCACCGGGTAGTTCTTGCCGATCTCGTGCGGGTCGATGTCGATGTGGATCAATTTCGATGGCGGAATTGCAAAGGTCACACCCTTGGCATAGCTGGAGGACGACCAGTCGGTAAAGCGGCAACCCACAGCGATAATGACATCGGCGGTGGAGGCCACTTTGTTGCCGCACATCGTGCCGGTTTGACCGACGCTGCCGGCGAACAGCGGATGATCTTCGGGAAAACCGCTTTTACCGTTCCAGGTCGTGACCACGGGTATTTTCCAGGCTTCGGCCAGTGCAAGCACTTCGGCGCTTGCCTCACCCGTGATGACGCCGCCGCCGATCACCAGCACCGGGCGGTTGCACGCCTTCAATTCCTCAACCGCGCGGGCCGTCGCCGCTGGGTCCGGGAAACACTTGCCGATGGGGGTGCGTTCTTCCAGGGTGTGCAGGGTCACTTCAGCCGCTTCGGCCTGAACGTCCATCGGGATTTCAAGATGAACCGGACCCGGGCGACCGGTGACCATCGCGCTCCAGGCACGGTGCATCATGAAGGGCAGCTCTTCGACGCGAGTGGCGACCCAGTGGCGCTTGGTGACAGCTTCGGCGATTTTGGGGAAGTCGTTGTCGGTGTAGCGCTCCAGCTCTTGCAACAAGCCATGGCCGCGCATGTGCGTGGGTGGCCCGCCGGTGATCAGCATCAGGCTGGTGGAGTCGGTGAAGGCCGTGGCCATGCCGATCACGGTGTTGGCGGCGCCGGCACCGATGGAAGTAACGGCGGCCATCGGCTTGCCAGACACCCGGTAGTAACCATCCGCGAGATGAACCGCACTCTGTTCGTGGAAGACCTGGATGAATTTGAGTTTCGAGTCTTCTTCGAGGAAGGCATCGGTGAGGGTCCAGATCCCGTGGCCCGGGATGCCAGCGACGTATTCGACGCCGTAGTTTTTCAGGGTTTGGGCCACGATCTGGCTGCCGGTCAATTTAGTCATGACAGCACTCCTTGGGTTGATGAAAGTGTGGTGTATACGGTGGATTTACCGGTGCTTGCCGTGCGCCCACGGGTTGCCCAGTTCAGGCCCTGTTTGGTCAGGCGGCGGATGTTCGGGTCGGCCAGGTTGCTGGTGTCGTGTCCGATCGAGTGATAGAACACTCTGCCTTCGCCCCACTGACGAACCCAGGCGACCGGGCTGCGATGCCCCTTGATCCAAGGGAATGGGTTGCCGTCGAACGTGGTTTCGGCCAGCACATGAATATTCGGGTCAACCTGCATGTAGTACTGCTCGGACCGAACCTCGAAATCCTCCACGCCCTGCGTGACCTCATGGGTGCGATCAATGATGTTGACCTGGTAAGGATGGGGAAACCCTTCGCCCATCGGGTGCTCAAGAAATGAGCCGCCCAGTACCCAGTGGTACTTGAGGCTGGCGCGAAATGCCGCGCCGGCACCGTGCCAACCTACCAGCCCGGTGCCGCTTTCGATCGCTTCGAGCAGGCGGTTCTCCTGTGAAGCGGTCAGCGTTTCCGTGGTGACCGCATTGTTCCAGCCGACCACGATCAGGTCGTAACCGGTCAAGTCCCTGTCCAATGTGAAGATGTCGGTCGACTCTTCAACGTCGAAATCCAGCTCCTGGAAAACGGTCCGTGCCCATGCCGCAATTTCGTAGGGGAAATGGCCGGGCCAGCCACCGTACAGATACAAGACTCGACTCACGGTTGATCACCTCTTAAGGTTGGGCGTGATTATTCAGTTATACGTATAACCGCTTATTTAAGCTATCACTCAAAACCGAGGTGTCAATCCCTGGATCGCCTTTTTAATGTGCAAGCCTAATGATTGCTTGTTGTTTAGGCTCGCATTCACGACTCAGCAAAGCTTCCTGGCGAATTCAGCCGGGAGATTTTTTGGGTAGTAGGTTATACGAATAACGCTGAGGCCGTTCTAGATCGGTCAGCGCTTGCACGAGTGCTTCAGCATTGCGTCTGTCCTGCGTCAGATCGCGTCATCAATCGGTAGGCTGCGAAATTGCCCGGGGCAGGGGGGGTAGGAAAAAATGGGCGTCAGTGCGAGTGCATGCCGCGTGCATCAAGAACTACCTGGAGCAAATTGATGATTCGTTATCTGAAAAAAAGTAAGCCTGTCGAAGCTCAGGCCGAGATCGCTGCCCAAGTCCGCGATACGGTCGAGCAGATCATTGCCAATGTCGCCAAGAACGGGGACGTCGCCGTTCGGGAGTACTCGAAGCAGTTCGATAAGTGGGATCCGGTCTCTTTCCGTCTGAGCGATGAAGAAATCGCCGCGTGTGTGGCAAGTCTGTCGGAGCAGGAAATCGGTGACATTACCTTTGCCCAGGCGCAAGTCCGCCGCTTTGCCGAAGTGCAAAAAACCTCGATGCATGATGTGGAAGTCGAAACCCTGCCGGGCGTGATCCTGGGCCATCGCAATATTCCGGTGAACTCCGTGGCCTGCTACATCCCCGGTGGGAAATACCCGCTACTGGCGTCGGCGCACATGAGCGTGCTGACCGCCAAGGTGGCGGGTGTGAAACGCGTGGTCGCCGCGGCGCCGCCGTTTGACGGCAAGCCGCATCCGGCCATCGTGACGGCCATGTACCTGGCGGGTGCGGATGAGATCTATTGCGTTGGCGGTGTACAAGCGATCTCAGCGTTTGCACTGGGGACCGACACCTTCAAGCCGGTCGACATGATCGTCGGGCCAGGCAATGCGTTTGTTGCGGAAGCCAAGCGTCAACTGTTCGGTAAGATCGGCATCGACTTGATCGCCGGCCCGACCGAAACCCTGGTGATTGCCGATGACAGCAGCGATGTGGAAATTATTGCCGCCGACTTGCTCGGCCAGGCTGAACATGGCGTCAACTCCCCAGCCGTATTCTTGACCAACAGCCCGGAATTGGCAGAAACCCTGCCGGCGGAAATCGAGCGTCAGTTGGCCATTTTGCCCACCGCCCCAGTCGCCTCGGTCGCCTGGCGTGACTATGGCGAAATCATCCTCTGCGACACCGTGGACGAAATGGTCCAAGAGGCCGATCGGATTGCTTCCGAACACGTGCAGGTCATGACCCGCGACCCGCTCTATTTCCTTGAGCACATGACCAACTACGGCGCGCTGTTCCTCGGAGAGCGGACCAACGTCTCCTATGGCGACAAGGTGATCGGCACCAACCACACGCTGCCTACCACCGGCACCGCGCGTTATACCGGCGGGCTGTGGGTGGGCAAGTTCATCAAGACCTGCACCTATCAACGCGTCCTGACGGATGAGGCCTCGGTGCTGGTTGGTGAATACTGCTCGCGTTTGTGCGGTATGGAAGGTTTCGCCGGGCACAAGGAACAGGCCGATATCCGTATTCGTCGTTACAAGCAATCCGCCTGAGGGCGGACAGTCAGTTATTGCACTTGGCGAGCGGGCAGCGAGAAAAGGGTCGTTTCTCGGTGCTGCTGGTCACGCTTACCGTCTTTCCAAGTGTTTTCAGGCTCCCCATTCGGGGAGCTTTTTTTTGAGCCGTGGATAAGCGCTTGTTCCAGGCTTGAATCAGAGGAGGGGTGCGATGGGTAGCTTATCGATCAAAACGAGAATTACGCTGGCTGCCGGGGGGTGTCTGTTTGCGATGGTGCTCTGTCTGGTGGGGTTTTCGATCCATCAGATGCGCGATACATCGGCCATGGTCAGTCAGTCCAGCACGGAGTCATTGTCTCTGGCGTCCATGCGGTACTTGGAGGCGACGGGATCTCTGCAGGCCAGTGGCATCGAGCAGCGATTTCGTAGCAGCATGATGTTCACCCGTTCCCTGGCGACCCAGATTGTCATGATGCGCCGTCAAGCCCGCCAAAATGGCTTGGCGCCGATGCAACTGCGTGGCGACCTGTACCGGCTGCTTCGCGCCCAGGTCGCGACTACGCCGGAGATACTCGGGGTCGGCGTCTCATTCGAGCCTAATGCACTGGACGGTGCCGACGCGAGTGCCATCAACGGTGCCGACTTCTCCGGCAATGCCGTTGGCCGCTTCGGGGTGTACGTGTCTTCGATGCAAAACTTCATCCTTGAAGAGAAGGAAATGCAGGATGACGGGGATCCTGCCAAAGAATGGTGGAACTGTCCGAAGAAAACTCGCAAGCCTTGTCTGATCGAGCCGTATTCCTTCCTGCTGAACGATGTACCCACCTTGACTTCTAGCATCGCGGTACCGTTGATGGACGGCGGGAAATTCATCGGTGTGGTCAGTATCGATCTGCCGTTGAGCAGCTTGCAAAACATTGCGCAAAAAGCCAGTGCATCACTCTTCGAGGGGCAAGGGCAATTGACCTTTGTCAGCGCTGCCGGTGCTGTCATGGGCC